>CAYHSN010000377.1:0-3934 GCA_964359235.1 uncultured Vicinamibacterales bacterium
GTACGAGACCAAATAGTCCCAGCGTCCACCGCGCCGACGGCCTTAGAATGGTTGGCGACGCCGACCGGTGGGCGGCCGGCAGACTCGCGGACGGAGAACCATGTCAGCGGACAAACGGCGGCAGCCCGGGGACGAAGGCGCGCGCCTGCGCGACGAGGAGGTGCGGGAGAGCGAGGAGCGCTACCGCGCGATCGCCGAGAGCGTCTTCGAAGGCATCATCCTGCACGCCGACGGGAAGATCCTGGACGTCAACGAGGCCACCTGCACGCTGTTCGGCTACGACCGATCCGAGATGATCGGCATGCCGGTGCAGCAACTGGCGGCGCCGGAGTCGCGCGACCTGGTACTCGAAAAGATCCGGTCCGGCGATACGGGCCCGTACGAAGCGGTGGGCCTCCGAAAGGACGGCACGCGTCTGGTCGGCGAGCTGCGCGCGACCTACGCGCCGTACAAAGGCCGGCGGGTCCACGTGGCGGCTTTGCGCGACATGACCGATCGCAGGCGGGCCGAGGACGCGCTCCGGCGATCGGAGGCAGGCTATCGCGACCTGGTGCAGCACGCGGTCTACGGGATCTACCGATCCGCGCCAGACGGCCGGCTGCTCATGGCGAATCCCGCCCTGGTCAGGCTGCTCGGCTACGAGAACGAGGAGGAGGTCCTTCAGCTCAGCCTCGGTCGTGATGTGTACGTCGATCCGGAGGAGCGGCGCCGCGTGCTGGCGCGCGTCGAGGTTGAACGCACGTCCAGGGTCGAGGTGGCCTGGAAGCGGAAGGACGGGCGCATCATCACAGTTCGGCTGAGCGGCCGGATCGTGCGGGGCGAAGAAGGCAGGGGGGAGTACTACGAGACGATCGTCGAAGACGTGACCGAGCAGCGCGCCGTCGAGGAACACCTCCGCCAGGTGCAGAAGCTCGACAGCATCGGCCGCCTGGCCGGCGGCATCGCGCACGATCTCAACAACGTGCTGACGGCCGTCCTTGGGTACGCGGGCCTGCTCGCCGATGGCATCCGCAGCGGCCACCCGAACATGGCCGACATCGACGAGATCGTCCGGGCGGGCGAGCGCGCGCGAGACCTGACGCAGCACCTGCTGGCGTTCGCCCGCAAGCAGGTCATGGTGCCCAGGGTCGTCGATCCCAACACCGTGGTGCGCGACACGGAGCGGCTGCTCGGTCCGCTGCTCGGTGAAGACATCGCGATCGATCTCCGCCTGGCGAGCGAACCCGGCATGGGTTCGACGCTCAAGATGTACTTCCCGCGCGCGACCGGACCCCTGACCGATGCCGAGCACACGGTCGGGGCCGAGGCTCGCGGGGGCACCGAGCGGGTCCTTGTCGTCGAAGACGATCCGGCGGTGAAAGACATCGCGGTTCGCGGACTCGAGGCGGCCGGGTACCAGGTGCGATCGGCGAGCAACGGGACCGAAGCGCTCGCGATCGCCGAGTCTCTGAGCGAACCGATCGACCTGCTCCTCACCGACGTCGTGATGCCGGGCATGAGCGGACGCGAAGTGGCCGAGGCGCTTCGCGTCCGCTGGCCTGACCTGCGCGTCCTGTACATGTCCGGGTACACGGAGAACGCCATGGTCCACCACGGCGTGCTGGCACCCGGCGTGACGCTGCTGCCGAAGCCGTTCTCCGCGACCGCGTTGCTCGAGCACGTGCGGAACGTGCTCGACGCGGCGTAACCTCCAAGGAGCCGTTCATGCGCGCCTCGTTCCGCCTGTCCCTCGTCTTTGCGCTCGTCGTCACGGCCGGCGTGTCCTTCGTCGCGGTACAGTCACCGGCTGACGAACGGTCGGGCGCCTTCGATCGTCGCGAGGTCACGATCGCGATGCGCGACGGCGCGCGGTTGTTCACCGTGATCCTCACGCCGAAAACGAACGGCGGGGCGTTGCCGATTCTGCTCAACCGCACGCCGTACGGCGCCGCCGGCGCCGACGAAGGCGTCCGCGGCGGCTACAAGGAGCTCGCCGCCGACGGCTACATCTTCGCGTTCCAGGACATCCGCGGCCGGTTCAAGTCGGAGGGCGAGTTCGTCATGAACCGGCCGCTCCACGATCCGGCTGATCCCAAGGGCGTGGACGAGGCGACCGACACCTACGACACGATCGACTGGCTCGTGAAGAACGTCGCGGGCAACAGCGGGCGCGCCGGTGTGCTCGGCATCTCATATCCCGGCTGGCTGGCGGCAATGGCGGGCATCAACCCGCATCCTGCGCTCAAAGCGATCTCGCCGCAGGCGCCCATGACCGACACGTGGATGGGCGACGACTTCTTTCACCAGGGCGCGTTCCGACTGTCGTACGGGCTCGAGTACGCATGGTCGATGGAGGCGACGCGCGATCAGAGCGTCGAGCCGTCACCCAGCCGCTACGACACGTACGATTGGTATCTCTCGTTCCCGACGCTCGGCGCGCTCGCGAGCGCCACGGGGGCGACGGCGTGGCCGACGTGGCGCAACTTCGTCGAGCACCCGGCGTACGACGGTTTCTGGAAGAAACAGGCGCTGCCCACCTACCTCACGACGCTCACGGTGCCGACGCTGACGGTGGGCGGCTGGTGGGACCAGGAGGATTTCTACGGGCCGCTCGAGACGTACGCGACGCTCGAGCGGATCGACGGCGCCCGTCTCAGCTACCTGGCGATGGGTCCGTGGAGCCACGGGCAGTGGTCCCGCCCCGGCGGGGATGCGCTCGGCAACGTCCACTTCGGCAGCAGGACCGCGGACCAGTTCCGAGCCCGGATTCAGGCGCCGTGGTTCGCCTGCTGGTTGAAGGACACGGGCGACTGCCGGTTCCCCGAGGCGAAGCTCTTCGACGCGGGCGCGAACGAGTGGCGCGCGTTCGACGCGTGGCCGCCGAAGGATGCGACGACCAAGAAGCTGTACCTGCAAGCGAACGGCAAGGCGTCATTCGACGCGCCGACCACGGCGTCGGGCTTCGACGAATACGTCTCCAACCCGGCCCACCCGGTGCCGTACCGCCCGCGCCCGGTCGAATTGACCTACGGGCCCGGCTCGCGCTGGGCGCGGTGGATGACCGAGGATCAGCGCTTCGTGCACAACCGGCCCGACGTCGTGTCGTGGGAGACCGACCCGCTGCAGGAAGACCTCGTCCTTGCGGGCGACGTCACCGCGAGACTCTACGCCTCGACGACGGGGACGGATGCGGATTGGGTGGTGAAGCTGATTGACGTGTATCCCGACCACGTGCCGGACCGGCCCGAGATGGGCGGCTATCAGCTCATGGTGACGGGCGACATCCTGCGCGGGCGGTATCGCACGAGCTTCGAGCGCCCGCAACCGATCGAGGCCAACGCGGCGCTCGAGTACACCGTCGATCTGCTGCAGCAGCTCTATCGGTTCACGAAGGGCCACCGCATCATGGTGCAGGTGCAGAGCACGTGGTTCCCGCTCTACGATCGGAATCCGCAGACCTTCGTGCCGAACATCTTCAAGGCGCAGGCCTCGGACTATCGCGCCCGGACGCACCGGATCTATCGCACGGCGATGCAGGCGTCGCATATAGAGATGATGGTCCTTGGGCAAAGATGATGAGATTGCATGTCTGAGGATTCCATATTTCAGGATTGCGCGTTCCAGGATTGGAATCCTGAAACATGAAAACGGGCTGCGCCGCGAGCCGTCCCTGCGCCGGAGGGGCGGGAAGGACGTTCACTGCGCTCGCTCGAGTGCGTGGAGTTGCCGACGCAAGACGGGCTCAGCGTCGATCTCTTCCGGATCTAAGGACGACAGCCTCACCGACACAGACTCGCTCTCGGCGGGCCGACGTGCTGTCGAGGGAAATCGCCGACGACCTCGAGACGGCGCTGGAGCAGTTTACGAGAATCGCTGCGAGGCTCTCGAAGAAGAGCTAGGCCTAATGCGTCAAAACCGGAGAGGGCTTGCGAGCGGAAGAGTCGCACCGGCGGCG
>CAYHSN010000378.1:0-3934 GCA_964359235.1 uncultured Vicinamibacterales bacterium
CCGCCTGGTTCGATCGCGCGCCCCGCGCCATCGCGATGCGTCCCGTGCGCGCCATTTCCATCACCCCGTACGGGCGCAGCACCTCGACGAGCCCGTCGATCTTGTCTTCCGTGCCCGTGATCTCGATGACCAGCGAATCAGGCGCGACGTCGACCACGCGCGCGCGAAACACCTGAACGAGGTGCATGATCTCGCCGCGCGATTCTGGCGTCGCCGCGACCTTGATCATCGCGAGGTCGCGCCACACGGCCGGCGCCGACGTGATGTTCTCGACGCGGATCACGTTCACGAGCTTGTACAGATTGGCCTCGATACGCGGCGCGGCCGCCTCGTCCGAGTCGATCACGATCGTCATGCGCGAGACACCGGGCGTCTCGGTGTGTCCGACGGTGAGCGACTCGATGTTGAAGCCCCGCCGCCGGACGAGCGACGACACGCGGGTCAGCACCCCGGGCCGGTCTTCGACGTGCACGACAAACGTCGTCAGCATGCCGTCACCTCACGCGCTCGCGGCCGTTTCCGCGAGACCGTCACCGTCGTCCGCGAGCGGCCGGCGGATCATCGCCTGCAGGTCCGCGCCGGCCGGCACCATGGGATAGACGGTATCCTCCTGCTCCACCACGAAGTCGATGAGCGCCGGACCGCCGGACGATCGCGCGGCCGCCACGGCCGGACCGACCTCCGCGCGGCTTCGGACGGCGACGGCACGAATCCCGTACGCCTCGGCGAGCTTCGTGAAGTCGGGATTGAGGAGCGGCGTCGCCGCGTACCGCCGCCCGTAGAAGAACTCCTGCCACTGCCGCACCATGCCGAGATACCCGTTGTTGATGACCGCGATGTTGAAATCCACGCGCTCCTGCACCGCCGTCGCCAGCTCGGCCATCGTCATCTGGAAGCCGCCGTCGCCGACAATGGCCCACACTTCGGCGTCCGGCCGCGCGATCTTCGCGCCGATGGCCGCCGGCAGCGCGAAGCCCATCGTCCCAAGCCCGCCCGAGGTGATGAGCGAGCGAGGCGCCTCGTGCCGGTAGTACTGCGCTTCCCACATCTGGTGCTGCCCGACGTCGGTGACGACGAGCGCGTTCCCGCCGGTCGCGCGCCACAGGTCGTGGATGACGTGCGCCGCGTACAGATGCCCGGCGTCCGGCAGGCTCTGGATGTCGCGGACGGCGGCGGCGCCCTTGAGCGCGGCGACGTGCGCGAGCCATTCGGCGCGGTCAGCGGGCTCGATCTGCGGCAGCAGGTCGTCGAGCACCTCGCGAAGGTCGCCGACGATGCCCGCGTCAACCTTGACGTTCTTGTTGATCTCGGCCGCATCGATGTCGACGTGGATCTTGCGCGCCCGGGGGGCGTAGGTCTTGAGGTTGCCCGTCACCCGATCGTCGAAGCGCATGCCGAGCGCGATGAGCAGATCGGCCTGTTGGATGGCCTGGTTGACCCAGGCCTCGCCGTGCATGCCCATCATGCCGAGGTTGAGCGGGTGCGAGGCCGGAAACGCGCCGATGCCGAGCAGCGTCAGGGCGACGGGGATCTGCGTGCGCTCGGCAAACGCGCGGACCTGCGCCACCGCGCCCGAGAGCAGGATGCCGTGGCCCGCGAGGATCAACGGGCGCTCGGCTCGCGCGAGGAGGTCCACCGCGCGCTGGTACAGCAGCGGTTGCGGACGGTGGGCGGGCCGCAGGCGCGAACGGCGCGGTGCCGCGGCGTCCCAGTCGAAATCGCACGCAGCCTGCTGCGCGTCCTTCGTGATGTCGACGAGCACGGGCCCCGGGCGCCCCAAGCGCGCGACGAGGAACGCCTCGCGGATCGCCGGCGCGATGTCCTCGGCGTGCGTGACCAGGTAGTTGTGCTTGGTGATCGGCAGCGTGACGCCCGTGATGTCGATTTCCTGGAACGCGTCGGAGCCAAGCAGGCGGCTGCCCACCTGCCCCGTGAGGCAGACGATGGGCGAGGAGTCGAGCATGGCGGTGGCGATGCCGGTGACCAGATTCGTGGCGCCGGGGCCGGAGGTCGCGATCGCCACGCCGACCTTGCCGCTTGCGCGCGCGTAGCCGTCGGCCATGTGCGCCGCGCCCTGCTCGTGTCGCACGAGCACGTGCCGGATCGGATAGTCCAGCATCGCGTCGTAGGCCGGCAGAATGGCGCCGCCCGGATATCCGAACACGTCGGTCACGCCCTCGCGCACCAGGCATTCCCAGATGATCTGCGCGCCCGTTCGCTTCACGATTCCTCCAGTCGTCCCATTTGCCGCGTCCGGCTTCCCTGGCCCGAGCCCAGTCGAGGGCAGCCGGACCTGACGTGGTCCGCCTGAAGGCGGACCCTACGCCGGTTTCGTTCGGACTGACGCGGTCCGCCTGAAGGCGGACCCCACGAAGGCGTCATCCAGTCACGGCGCCCAACGCCGCCGACGACACCAACCGCGCGTATTTCGCGAACACGCCCGTCGTGTGACGCGGGGGCGGCGGCGTCCATTGCCGCAGCCGCGTCGCAAGATCCTCGGCGCTGATCTCGACATCCAACCGGCGTGCGTTGATGTCGAAGGTGACGATGTCGCCGTCGTGCACCGCGGCGATCGGGCCACCGACCGCCGCTTCCGGCGCCACGTGGCCGGCCATGAGCCCGTGCGTCGCGCCCGAGAAACGCCCGTCGGTCACGAGCGCGACCGAGCGGCCAAGGCCAGCCCCGACGAGCGCGGCCGTGACGCCGAGCATCTCGCGCATGCCCGGGCCGCCCTTCGGCCCTTCGTAGCGGATCACCACCACGTCGCCGGCGCGGATGTCTCCGCGCTGGACCACGGCGACCGCCGCCTCCTCGCTGTCGAACACGCGCGCGGGTCCCCGGTGCCGATCGATCGTGTGGCCCGCGAGCTTGGCCACGCAGCCATCTGGCGCGAGGTTACCCCGCAGAATCGCCAGTCCGCCGGTCGGGCTGATCGGGCTGTCGAGCGGCCGCACGACCAGTTGCCCTGGTGTCTCCTTCGCGCCGGCCACCTCGTCCTCGAGCGTGCGGCCGGTCACCGTCAGGGTGTGGCCGGCGAGCAGGCCGGCATCCGCGAGACGCCGCGCGACGAGCGCGGTGCCGCCGGCGCGGTAGAGATCGGTCGCGACGAACCGGCCGCCGGGCTTGAGATCCGCGATGAGCGGCACGCGCCGGCTGATGCGATCGAAGGCGTCGAGGTCGAGATCGACGCCGGCCTCGCGCGCGATGGCCAGCAGGTGCAGGACGGCGTAGGTCGATCCGCCCGTGGCGGCGACGGCCGCGATGGCGTTGCCGATCGCGTCGCGCGTGAGGATCCGGCGCGGCCGGAGGTCGAGGTGGACGAGATCCATCACGAGCGCGCCGGCCGCGCGCGCGACGCCGGCCTTTTCGGGCGCCACGGCGGGCACGCCGCCGCTGCCCATCGGCGCGATGCCGAGGAACTCGCACACCGCGGCCATGGTGTTGGCGGTGAACTGCCCGCCGCACGCACCTGCGCCCGGACACGCGCGATCCTCGATCGCGCGCAGGCCCTCCCCCGTCAGGCGGCCGGCGGCGTGCGCGCCGACGGCCTCGAAGACGTCCTGGATCGTCACGTCGCGCCCGTCCACACGGCCCGGCTCAATCGAGCCGCCGTAGAGCACGAGGCCGGGGATGTCGAGGCGCGCGAGCGCCATGACGGCGCCAGGAATCGTCTTGTCGCAGCCGACGAGGGCGACGAGGCCGTCGAGCAGATTGCCGCGCGCGACGAGCTCGATCGAGTCGGCGATCACCTCGCGGCTCACGAGCGACGCCCGCATGCCGCCGGTGCCCATCGAGATGCCGTCGGAGATCGACACGGTGTTGAACTCGACGGGCATTCCGCCCGCGGCGCGGATGCCCGCCTTCACGTGTGCCGCCAGATCACGCAGGTGGTAGTTGCACGGGCCGATCTCGATCCACGTGTTCGCGATGCCGA
>CAYHSN010000379.1:0-3931 GCA_964359235.1 uncultured Vicinamibacterales bacterium
TCGAAGGATTGACCGCAGAGGGCACAGAGAACGCGGAGGAATGAACCGCAGAGGCATCAGAGGACACAGAGAAACTAACCTTGATGCGACATGAATGTGGCCTCCGCCGTGCGACGTGCACCGTGCGAGGTGCGAAGTGCGCGTGCGTGGTGCTGGATGCCAGGTGCGCCGGCGGCAATTCATCGCGCCACTACCAGTGGCGCAACGGGATGGCCTCTGACAACCGGTCGAATGTGACCGCCAGCCGGGAATCAGCCTTGGCCCTTGACACCTCGCACGGCACATCGCACCTGGCACCTCGCACATCGCACCGACAGGGTCTTGTCACATCAAGGCTAATTGGCTCTTCGCTGGGTTCTCCGTTATCTCTGTGGTCGAATCGCTCGGTGTTCTCTGCTGACTCTGTAGGGCAAACGCCTGAGAACTTGTTTTTCTGACAACAAGCCGTCTGGACGCGTGTGTCCTACTAGAATCGGCGGGCGCCCCGGCCCGCCGCTAGCGCGGATGAGCCATCCCTTTTTGGTTGCGGCTCAGCGGCGCTGTGGTGATTCTCTGATATCTCGTTCGCAGGAGACCCGCATGCGGATCCGAACGCCCATCATCATGGCCATCCTCCTCTGCGCAGCGTTTGCCCTCTGCGGTTTCGCTCAGCCTGTTCAGCCCCTCCCGCGCGTGCACCTCGTCACGACGGGCGGCACGATCGCCGGCGGGGCGACGGGGTCGCTCAAGGCGGAAGACTTCCTGACGCTCGTGCCCGATCTGGCGAAGGTCGCGCGTCTGAGCGTCGAGGACTTCGTCAACATCGGCAGCTCGCGCATGACGCCCGAGATCCAGTTCACCCTGGCGAACCGCGTGAACGAGCTGTGGCGTACCGACCCCGATCTCGCGGGCATCGTCATCACGCACGGCACCGACTCGCTCGAGGAAACCGCGTTCCTGCTCGACCTGCTCGTGCCTCCGGTGCGGCCCGTGGTGTTCGCCGCCGCGCAGCGGCCCCCGCGTGAGACCGACACGGACGGGCCGCGCAACCTGCTCAACGCGGTGCGCGTGGCGGCATCACCCGCGGCGCGTGAGGCAGGCGTGCTCGTGACGCTCAACGACGAGATCCACGCTGCGCTCGAGGTGCGGAAAACGCACGCGATCGCGCTCGACGCGTTCAAATCGCCGTGGCTCGGACCGGTGGGCTACGTCGACGCGGGTCAGGTCTACCTGATGCGGCGGCCCGCGCGGCACGTGACGCTGCAGACGTCGAAGATCGAGCCGCGCGTCGATCTCCTCACGCTGGTGGCGGGCTCCGACGGACATCTCGAGCGCGCGGCGGTCGCCGCCGGCGCGCGCGGACTCGTGCTCGAGGTCTTCGGCCGAGGCAACGTGCCGGGGGGCGTGATGGACGCGGTCAAGGACGCCCGCGCGAAAGGCGTGGTCGTGGTCTTCACGACGCGCACGCGCGGCGGGCGTGTCGAGGTCAACGAAGAGGCGCGCACGCTCGGCGTGATCTCGGGTGAAGATCTCGACGGCCTGAAGGCTCGGATGCTGCTCGTCGCCGCGATGGGCGACACGCGTGACGTGGCGACGATTCAGGGGTACTTCGCGAAGCTGGCGGGCCGCACGCCGTAGCGCCTGCCTCGCGAGAGCAGGCGCTACTCCAGCAGCTCGTTCACCTTCTTCATCACCTCAAACGCGTCGGCGACATACACGACGTCCGCCTTGCCGCGGGCCCAGCCGCAGTTGGGATCGAGGTTGATGGCGCGGCGCTCGTTGATGAAGCGCCAGCCGACGACGTGCGGCTCCTCGCCGTGGCAGCAGGCGGAGAGGCCCTTCGGGTGGCGCGGCGTCGAGCCGGTCTGGCCGACCTGATTGAGGTGCGTCATGAACCGCAGCACGGCCTGGCCTTCGCCGCTCAGATCGACGAGCGACTTGCTGCCGCCGAGCGACGCCTTCGCGCGCGCGAGGAAGCCGCGGATGAGCGTCTCGGCTTCGGGGACGTGTGTCTGGCCGTCGGCCTGCTTCTTCGTCCAGCCCGCGCCGGCCACAAAGAGCAAGTCCGCGTCCGGGCGGATCGTCTGGGCGTCGGTCGCGGGCGCCTCGATGCCCGTCACCCTCGTGCGGATGCGGTCTTCAGGGAGATCGACGGCCACGTTCTCGACGCTGGGCGCGGCGGCCGCGCCGGTCATTTCACTCAGCGGAGCATGACAGCCGGGATCGAGCAAGATGACCCACGGACGCAGGGCGCGACTCTGCGCGGCCTCCATGCGCTGGCGGTAGTACCAGCGTGTGACCGACACCTGGTCGTCGCTCGCGTCGATCGCGGTGACGTGTGTGTCGGCTCGCCCGCCGAGACGATGCGCGACGCCGGGGAGCGCCCGCGCCCAGCGCGAGGTGTGCGCGGCGATGACGATCGTGGCGCCGCTCGCGCGCGCGATCGCTTCGGCCGCCGCGGCGTCGGTCGCATAACGCGCCTCCGCGAAGGCTGGACCCTCAACGGCGAGGAACCGCCTCGCGCCGCACGAGCCGAGGCGCGAGGCTGCGGCCCTGGTGTCTGTGCCGACGAGGCCGACGGTGAGCGCTGCGCCGAGCGCCGCGCTCAGATCGGCGGCCAAACCGAGGGTTTCGAGCGCGGATCGTGACAGCGCGCCGTCATCGACGTGAGCGAGAAGAAGGACTGTGTCAGGCATCGTACACTCAGGGCCGGCTGAAGCCGGCCCCCACATGCATCACGTCCGGCTGAAGCCGGACACTACGAATTCATCCAGTTCACGATTACCGGCCACGAAGACACGAAGGCACGAAGGGTCTCTGTCGCGCCGCCGCCTCCGACCTATTTCGTGCCTTCGTGGCGGCCCCTTCGTGTCTTCGTGCCTTCGTGGCGGCCCCTTCGTGTCTTCGTGCCTTCGTGGCGGCTTCCTCGTGCCTTCGTGGCGATTTAGCCTCTGATCCAGTCGACGATCTCCTTCGCAATCTCGTCCGGTGTTTTGTCCTTGACGATCTTCGTCTCGCGCACCCGTCTCGGCAGCGTGACGCGCGCGAACGAGCGCGCCGATGAGGATGCGGCCACGGTCTTCGCCTTCTGCAGCGCGGGCATGATCGCCCGCATGTTCGCCATGCCGATCTGCGGGTTGTTCGGCGGCTCCGGCAGATGGCCCGTCGCCCAGCCGAGCACCGCGGGCGGCCCGGCGCAGAATGACACCTGATGGCGTCCGCCCTCGATGCGCTCGAGGATCCGCAGCCCGCCGTCTTCGCCGACCCTGAGTTGATCGACGCCCTGAAACTGATCGGTGATGCCGAGCCGCTCGCCGATCATCTGCAGCGTTGCGCCCGCGCAGCGCGACGCCGACTCCCAGCCGCCGAAGAGCAGGAGCCGCGCGCGGTCGAGGCCCGGGATCGTGCCAATCGCGTCGGCCAGGACCGCCGCGACATCCCACGCGTCGGCGAACCCGCTTGCCGGTCCGTCGATCGCCACGAGCTCGAAGGGCACCTTCTGCGCGACGCTCATCATCACCTGCTGGAGCTTCGCTTTCGGGCCCAGGCTCACGAGCCATACCTTGCTGCCCGGCGCGCGCTGCGCGAGGTGCGCCGCCTCGTACAGGGCGTGCGCGGCCCACGGATCGAGCACATGGGGGAGCATCGCCTCGTTCTTGAGGGCGAAGCCCTGCGGACCGGCGGTGGGCTCGAGCGTTTGCAGCGGGTCGGGGACGACGCTGGCACAGACGACGATGTGGAAAGAGGACATGGGTGACAGGCTTTAGGTCTCGTCGGGCCGAGCCCCTCGACTCAGCTCGGGACAGGCAAGCTCGGCCCCTACGTTAGAACAAATGCATTCGGGTTCACGTCGTCGAGCCACGAAGACACGAAGGCACGAAAGATCCTCTGTTGGCCCCTAATGCGTCAAAACCGGAGAGGGCTTGCGAGCGGAAGAGCCGCACCGGCGGCG
>CAYHSN010000380.1:0-1224 GCA_964359235.1 uncultured Vicinamibacterales bacterium
TGATGCGCGAGATCGACGAGTAGAGCGTATTGGTCTTGCCGCTGCCGGTCGGGCCCGTGACGAGCACCATCCCCCACGGCTTCAGAATCGCCGTCTCGAACTTCGACAGCGACTCCTGCTCGAAGCCGAGCTTCGTCATGTCGAGCATCAACTTGTCCTTGTCGAGCAGACGCAGCACGAGCTTCTCGCCGAAGAGCGTCGGCAGGCAGGACACGCGGAAGTCGATTTCCTTCGATCGCCCGTTGTCGCTGAACCGGATTTTGATGCGGCCGTCCTGGGGAAGGCGCTTCTCCGCGATGTCGAGCTTCGACATGATCTTGACGCGCGAGGTGATCGCATCGCGGAACTTCATCGGCGGCACCATCACGTTGTAGAGGATGCCGTCGATGCGGAACCGGACCCGGAACTCCTTCTCGTACGGCTCGATGTGGATGTCGCTCGCGCCCTTCTGGATCGCCGACATCAGGATCACGTTCACGAGCCGGATGACCGGCGCCTCGCCGCCCTGGCGCTCGAGCGACCCGACGTCGATCTCATCGAGCTCCTGCAGGACCTCGACGTCGTCGTTCTGCACCTGCGGCAGCTCCTCGAGCATCTTCGTGGCGAGCTCGAGCGAGCTCCCGCTGCCGCCGCCCTTCTCCTCCACCGGCCGGGCCGCGCCGCTCCCGTAGTACTTCTGGATGGCGTCGAGCACCGCGCCTTCGGACGCGACGACCGGCTCGACGTTGTAGCCCGTCATGAACTTGATGTCGTCCATGGCGAAGACGTTCGTCGGATCGGTCATCGCGATCGTCAGCGACGCGCCGGAGCGGCTGAGCGGGACGATCTGATACTTCTGCGCGGTGTCCGCGGGAACGAGCTTGATGACGGAGGGATCGATCTCGAACTGCGCGAGGTTGATCGACGGCACCCCGTACTGCTTGCTGAGGAGCGCGGTGATCTCCTCGTCCTTGACATGGCCCAGCTTGACGAGGTTGAAGCCGAGCTTGCCGCCGTGCGTCTTCTGGTAGCTGAGCGCTTCCTGCAGTTGCGCAGGCGAAATGCGCTTCTCTTTCAGCAGGAGCTCGCCAATGCGGACCGGCATCGTTCACTCTCTCGGCGTGGCGGTTCGCTCACCCCGCAACCCCTGCATCATACAATCCTGACACTTCTTGTCAATGACAAGTATTGTCATTGGGTGTGCCATTTCGTGGCATTCCCACGCCATTGTAACGAAGCTCCGCC
>CAYHSN010000380.1:1324-3917 GCA_964359235.1 uncultured Vicinamibacterales bacterium
GCACGGCTAATAACTCAACCGCACGCTCAGACCCCATCCTCGCTCGCTCTGGCGGTCGCCCAGTGTGGCCTGGCCGTCGAGCCAACACCCCTTCGCGAGGGCGATGCTGAGGCCCACGGCTGGCACCAGCATCACGGGTCCGCCCGTGAAGACCCGGGCACCTCCGCGCACGGCCACATGACGGCCGAGAGCACCTTCCGCCCCCATCGCCACCCGTCGCCGCTCGACGCCCGAAGGGTCCCGGTTCGCCGTCAGGTCGGCGTCGACGGCAATCGTCAGGCTGTCACTCGGCCGCACGGCGAACCCCGCTCGGACCTGCCGCTCGATCCGGAGCGCCTCGCCTTCGGGCGTCTCGAAGCTCGGCTCCCTCAGATTCCGGGCGACGACCCCGGCGCGCACCTTGCCGAACTCGATGAGCAAGCCCACGTCGACATCGAAGGCGTGACGCCCGCGAGCCGGGAGATCCCCGGCCTCCTCGAGCAGGTCACGGGCATTCCCCGCCAGGAGCGGGCCGGACGCCTCCGCCGCGGCCGCGGTGCCGTGCACGTATTTCAGCGTGGCGCCCACCGAGATGCCATCTGTCAGCGACTGCAGAAGCGTCACACCGACGTGGTCGGTCACGAGCGATCGAAGGCTGGTGCGCCCCGGTCGCTGATCGTTTCGGTCGTCGTGAACCGTCGCATCAGCGGCCGCCACGACTTCCGAACGGAGGCGGTAGTAGGACGCAGCCAGCGCGGGCACGCCCACCGCCACCAGATACGACCGCCTTCGCTCGGCGCTCGTGACGGTGTCGGCCGACACGCGCTCGATCGCCTGTCCCTCGAACACGCCGGTGGCGTACGGGCCGCTCGCCAGACCCGCCGGATTCCAGTAGACGGCGCTCGCATCGTCGGCGACAGCCACGAACGCTCCGGCCATGCCCAGGGCGCGCACGCCCAGCGCCTCGACCGGCTGCGCCGAGACGGACGGCACCCCGAGCAGAATCCCGAGGGTGAACCCAATCCCCGCGCGGACGAAGCGTAGAACCGGCATGTCCGGCCTGAGCTTAGCGTACGGGGAAAGAGCGGCCGGCGGCGGCGGGCATTCCGCGGGAAACAGCCGGTAAACCTATGCAAGAACTGGCAATTCTGGCGAAACCTCGGCAGCCCCGTTCTCGTCTTTGTTAGAATTGAGGGGTGACCCCTGCTCCGGCGAACCTGCTCTCCCGATTCATCGGCGTGGTGTTCTCGCCCCGCGCGACGTTTCAGGGCATCGTCGCGGCGCCCCGTTGGATCGGCATGCTCGTGCTCATCGCGGTGTTCATGTCCCTGGCGACGTTTCTCTTCCTGAGCACCGAAGTCGGCCGTCAGGCGCTGCTCGACCAGCAGGTGTCGACCATGGAATCGTTCGGGATGACCGTGACCGACGAGGTGTACTCCCAAATGGAGGGCCGGCTCTCCTTCGCGCAGTACACGGGCTCCATCGTGCAGTTTTTCACGCTCCCGATCATGTACGTGATCATCGCGGGGATCCTCTTCGCGGTCTTCAGCGCCGCCATGGGCGGCGAAGCGGCCTTCAAGCAGGTCTTCACCGTGGTCGTGCACAGCGGCGCCGTCTCGGTCGTGCAGCAGCTGTTCGTGCTGCCGCTCAACTACGTGCGGGAGTCGATGAGCAGCCCCACCAACATTGCGGCACTCCTGCCGATGGTGCCTGAGGGCAGCTTTCTTGCGTATCTGCTCGGCGCGATCGACATCTTCGTAATCTGGTGGGTGATGGTTCTGGCGATTGGTCTGGCGGTGCTCTACCGGCGGCGCACCCAGCCCGTCGCCGTCACGCTGTTGGTCATCTACGCCGTGATCGCCGTCGCGATCGCGGGTGTCCGGAGCTGGATGGGAGGTTCCTAGTCGTGACGCGGAAGAAGATCGTCATTGTCGTCCTGGTGCTGGCCGCGCTCGGCGCGGTCGCGTTCGCCAACCTCAGGTTCACCCGGACGACCGGCCCCGAGGTCAACGTCGAGACAATCCAGAAGCGCGGCCTCGAGGCCGTCGTGTCGGCGTCGGGCAAGATCCAGCCGAAGCGCTCGGTGAACATCAGTGCCGACACCATGGGCCGGGTCGTCAATCTGGCCGTGAACGAAGGCGACCGGGTCACGATCGACCAGTACCTGCTGCAGATCGATCCGCGCAACCTGAGGACCGCGGTCAATCGCGGCGAGGCCAGTCTCGGCGCGGCGCGGTCGCAGCTCCAGCAGTTCGGGGCGAGCGTGGAGAGCGCGAAGGTGGCGCTCCAGCAGGCGACCGACAACCTGAAACGCCAGCAGGATCTCTGGAGCCGCGGCCTGACCACGCGTGAGGCGCTCGACCGCGCGTTCAACGACCACAAGATGCGCGAGTCGGATCTGCGTGCGGCGCAGCAGCAGATCTCCACTCAGGAAAAACGGATCAACCAGGAGACCGCGACGCTCGAGTCGGCGTGGTACGACCTGAGCAAGGTGCGTATCGAGTCGCCCATCAACGGCATCGTGACGCGCCGCAACATCGAGGAAGGCGAGATGGTCGTCATCGGGACGATGAACAACCCGGGCACCGTGCTGCTGACCATCGCCGACATGTCG
>CAYHSN010000381.1:0-1729 GCA_964359235.1 uncultured Vicinamibacterales bacterium
GGTGACGCTCAGTACCATCGGCGAAGCGGTCGTCGCGAGCGACACCCGCGGCCGGGTCGTGCTGCTGAACCACACGGCGGAGGTCTTCACCGGCTGGTCGCAAGAGCAGGCGATCGGGTCGCCCGTCATCGACGTGCTGCGGGTCGTCGATCGCGAGAGCGGCCGGTCGTGCGCCAGCCCGGTGGACAAGGTCCTGCGCACGCACGCCGCCGTCGAGCACGCCCACCAGGGCGCGCTCGTAGCCAGGGACGGGACCGCGCGCCTGGTCGAGCTCAACGCGACGCCCATCCGCGGCGACGACGGCGCGATTGTCGCCGTCGTGCTCGTAGCGCGCGACGTGACCGACGCGGCGCGGCTGGACGAAGAGCGGCTGAAGGCCAGCAAGCTCGCCTCGCTCGGCGTGCTGGCCGGCGGCATCGCGCACGACTTCAACAACATCCTCACGGCGGTTGTCGGCAACATCTCCCTCGCCCAGATCGAGGGGGGACCGGCCGCCCAGCGGCACAGCCTGGCGCAGGCCGAGAAGGCGTGCATGCGGGCGAAGGCGTTGACGCATCAGCTGCTGACCTTCTCGAAGGGCGGGGCGCCGCTCAAGAAGGTCATCGTGCTGCGCGAGATCATCCGCGAGGCGACGAGCTTCGCGCTGCGCGGGTCGAATGTGCGGTGCGAGTTCTCCCTGCCCGAGGGGCTCTGGGCGGTGGATGCCGACGAGGGCCAGATCGTCCAAGTCGTCAACAACCTCGTGATCAACGCGGTCCAGGCGATGCCGGACGGCGGAGTCCTCGAGGTTCGCGCGGAGAACGTCCCGGCCGGATCCGATCGGAACGCCGCCGAACCGTCCCAGGTGCGCATTGCCATCCAGGACCAGGGGATGGGGATTCCCGAGGAGCACCTGTCGAAGATCTTCGACCCGTACTTCACCACCAAGCAGTCGGGCAGCGGGCTGGGCCTTGCCACCTGCTACTCGATCGCGAGAAACCACGGCGGCCACATCGACGTCAGTTCGGTCGTCGGCCAGGGGACCACCATGTTCATCAGCCTGCCGGCCGTTGTCGATACGGGCCGGCCCGTTGCCGAGGAGGCGCACGCCGCGATCGAGCGGGGCAAGGGCCGGGTGCTGGTCATGGATGACGAGGACGCAATCCGGGATCTGGCCCGCGAGATGCTCGGCCGCCTGGGCTATCGCGTCGACGTCGCGGCCGACGGGCGTGAAGCGATCGAGCTGTACACGGAGGCCCGGAAGGCCGGGGACGGGTTCGACACCGTCATCATGGACCTGACGGTGCCGGGCGGCATGGGCGGGAAGGACGCCATCAAGGCGCTGCTGGCCCTCGACCCGGACGCGACCGCCATTGTCTCGAGCGGCTATGCCGACGACCCGGTGATGTCGGAGTACCAGCAGTACGGCTTCAAGGGCGTCATGCCAAAGCCGTTTGGCGTCGCGGACCTCAGCCGCCTGCTCCAGCGGCTCGTGCACTGAGCCGCCAGCGGGCGGGTGGGGTGCCACCCAGATTGTCCTCCTCGCATTGACAACGGGGCGCCACACATGTAGCGTCTGCCGTGATCTTGACGCGCGCGCGCGTCGGGCCTCATCGGCGGCACCGCTCGAGAGAGAACATGCTCATCTACGCGGCGATCGGGGCGTTCGGGTTTCTTTTCCTGCTGGTGATGCTCTTTGTCGGCGAGTTCTTCGGCGGCGACCATGAGGTCCACGTCGGCGACATCGGCG
>CAYHSN010000381.1:1829-3902 GCA_964359235.1 uncultured Vicinamibacterales bacterium
CGAGGTCACCGTCGGCATCCCGCAGGGCGGCATGGGACAGGTCACGCTCGAGTACGGGGGTGAGCGCACGACACAGATTGCGCGGTCAATCGACGGCGGCGCGATCCTCCCTGGCACGGAGGTGGTGGTGATGGCTCTGAGGGGAGATTCGATCATTGTGGAGCGTGTGCGCACGCAGGCTCCGGGGGGTTCGCGATGAGCAGCCTTATCGGTGGGTTCTCGGCCATCACCATCGCCTTCGCGGTCCTGCTGGGGCTGCTCGGCATCTTCGCGGCGATGGCGCTCTTCGCCCGCAACTACATCAAGGTGCCGCCCTCGCAGGTCGCGATCTTTTACGGGCGGAAGCAAACGCTCATCGACGAGAAGGGAGAGCGCACCACGGTTGGGTTCCGAGTGGTGCGAGGCGGCGCCGGGCTCCGCGTGCCGGTGCTCGAGCAGGTCGCCTACCTGTCACTGAACATCATCTCGATTCCACTGAAAATCCAGCGCGCCTACACCAAGGAGGGTGTGCCTGTCACCGTTGAGGCCGTGGCCAACGTCAAGATCGCCGGCGACGACATGTCGCTGCGCTCGGCCGCCGAGCGCTTCCTCGGGATGAGCGTGGATCAGATCAAGGGTGTCATCTTTCAGACACTCGAAGGCCACCTGCGGGCGATCCTCGGCACGCTGACGGTCGAGGAAATCAACGCCGATCGTCAGGCCTTTGCGCAGAAGATGACCGACGAGGCTGCCGTCGATCTCAAGAAGATGGGCGTCAACATCGACATCCTGACCATCCAACAGATCAGCGATGAAGAGGGGTACCTCGACGCCCTGGGGAAGAAGCGGACGGCCGAGGTCAAGCGCGACGCCGTGATCGGCGAGGCGCTGGCAGAGCGCGACGCGATGATCCAGTCGGCGAATGCCGACCAGGAAGGAAAGACCAAGCGGTACGAAGCCGACGTGACCATCGCGCAGTCGTTGCGCGACAAGGAGACGAAGCAGGCCGAGTTCAACGCCGCGGTGCAAAGCAAGCAGGCCGAGGCAGAGCAGGCCGGACCGCTCGCCACCGCCATCGCCAAGCAGAAGGTCACCGAACAGGAAACCCGCATCGACCAGGTCCGCAAGGCCCAGGAGGTGCTGGTCCAGGAGCAGGAGGCGCTGCGCAAGGAAAAGGAGTTACAGGCCACCGTCGTGAAGCCGGCCGAGGCCGGACGCCAGGCGGCGATCCTGCGCGCCGAGGGCGAAAAACAGGCCACGATCATCAAGGCCGAGGCGACCCAGAAGGAACTCGAGTACGAGGGCGCCGGCGAGGCAGCGAAAATCGAGCGCATCGGCCGCGCCGAAGCCGCGAAGGTCCTGGCAGTCGGCGAAGCCGAGGCTGAGGTCATCAAGAAAAAGCTGCTGGCCGAGGCGGAAGGACTCCAGAAAAAGTCGGAGGCGTGGAAGAACTTCAACGAGGCCGCCGTCCTCAATATGCTCATCGAGCGGATGCCCGAGTTGGCGCAGGCGTTCGCCACCCAACTGGCGGGGATCGACAAGATCAACATCATCGACATCGGACACGACGCGGGTGGAGGAGGCGGCATCGGCAAGGTGATGGGCACGGTGGGCGGAGGCATGACGGCCATGCTTGCGATGCTGAAGGATCAATTCGGCATAGACGTGGTGCGCCTGGTGCGGGCCAAGACCGACGCTGCCACGACCGAAGCCGAGCCCGGCGCCTCCTCCGGCGATTCACGATAGTCGGGTTAGCGCTGCTGCGCGCGAGCGAGGTGTCCCATGGCTGCCGCGACGATCTACGAGAGCACGGTTCCCTGGAACCCGAAACGACCGGACACGGTCATCATCTCGTGTGTGGACGGCCGCTGGCGGGCGCAGATCCAGGATTTCACCGTCAACTACCTGAAGGCTGATCTGCACGCCGACTTCCTGGCCGTGCCGGGAGGGATCGAGCCGCTTACGCTGTTCGACCTCGTGCCGAAGGACTTCAACTTCTTCCGGCGGCGACTCGAGTCGCTGGTCGAAGCCCACGGCACGAAGCGCATCGTCGCCATCGCCCACCAGGACTGCGCCTGGTACAAGGAACGCAAG
>CAYHSN010000382.1:0-3896 GCA_964359235.1 uncultured Vicinamibacterales bacterium
CCCGGCGTGCCCGGCGTCACCGACGCCAGCGGGCCGTCGTCGGGCGGGTACTTCAGGTTCTTCGACTTGAAGAACTCGGGCGTGGCGCCGGTGGGCGCGACGCCGAGCGCGTTGATCGCGATGACTTTCTTCGTCTTCGGGTTGTAGATGAGCGCCTGCGTCTCGCCGCCCCAGCCGAGCGTGTCCCACATCGTGGCGACGGCGCCGAGCATGGCGCAGGCGGCGTCGACGGCGTTACCGCCGTTCTGGAACGTCATGGCGCCGGCCGTGGCGCCGAGCGGCTTGCCCGTGATGGCCATCCAGTGACGGCCGTGCAGCACGGGCTTCATCGTGCGCTGGGCGCTCGTCGTGACCGTCAGGACGGCGGCGACGGCGACGAGCGCGAGGGTGCGTATGGAAAACGCCGAGGTCAGGCGTGAGGGCATGGGTCCTCCTCGTCGAACAGGTGCCCGGGATCTTACCAGAGGCGTTGGCAACCCTGAAGGGCTGGGCGACAGCGGTTGTGGCACAGGTCTGAGACCTGTGCCACGTTGAGCAGGCCCGCGGTGCCCGACACGCCTGTCGTAGCGCCGGACTTCAGTCCGGCCTTCCGTGCTTGACACGCCCGGCCCGGCACAGTGGAATGTGCCATTGGAGGCAATCATGATGGCCCGACGATCCCTCGTCTTCATAGTCACCGCGCTCGCGATCGTGGCGCTCGTTCTCGGATATCCGCGAGCCGCGATCGCGCAGGTCCGGACACCCGATCAATTCTTCGGTTTCACGATCGGCGCCGATGGGGAGATGGCGCGCTACCCGAAGGTGCTCGAGTACATGCAGCACCTCGCCACAGTCACCGACCGAGTGAAATACGAGGAGCTCGGCAAGACGACGATGGGCGCGCCGTACGTCCTCGTCACGATCAGCGCGCCAGGCAACCTCGGGAAGATGAACCGGCTGGTCGAGATCAACCGGCGCCTCTCGGACCCACGCGGCCTGAGCGAGGCCGAGGCGAGCAAGCTCGTCACCGAAGGCCGTCCCTTCTACCTGCTCTTCGCGACGATCCACTCGACGGAGGTCGGCAACGGGCAGGCCATCATCGAGGTCGCGCACCGGCTTGCCACCGACAACAGTCCCGAGATCAAGGAGATTCTCGACAACCTGGTACTGCTGCTCGTGCCATCGCAGAACCCGGACGGGCAGAACCTGGTGATCGATCACTGGTACAAGACGAAGGGCACGCCGTACACCCGCGTGTATCCGGACCTCTACCACAAGTACGTCGGCCACGATGACAACCGCGACTGGTTCATGGGCACGCAGAAGGAAACGCGGCTGGCCATCGAGAAGGTGCAGAACGTCTACCGGCCGCAGCTCACGCACGACATGCACCAGATGGGATCGACCGGCGCGCGCATCTTCGTGCCGCCGTTCCAGGATCCGTACGACCGCAACGTGCACCCGATCCTCGCGCAGGCGCAGCACCAGATCGGGCAGGCCATGGCGTCGCAGCTCGTGGCGGAGGGGAAGGCTGGTGTCGAGTTCAGCTCGCGCTACGACATGTGGACGCCGGCGCGGCAGTACATGGTTTATCACGGCGCGCCGCGCATCCTCACCGAGATCGCGAGCGTCAACCTCGCCGACCCGTTCGTCAACCCCGCGGGCAAAGACAAGGGGCTCGGCCCACAGGAGCGGCTGTCGAACTACCCGATGCCCTACAGGAGCGGCGAATGGCGGCTGCGCCAGGTCGTGGACTATGGCGTCTCGGTGGTATTCGCGGGGCTCACGCACATGGCGAAGTACCACGACACCTGGCTCGAGAACTTCTACAAGGTGCAGCGCGACTGGGTGAACCGCACCGATGGTCCGTATGCGTTCGTCATTCCGCCCACGCAGCGCGATCCGTACGAGACGTACGAAATGCTGCAAGTGCTGACGTACGGCGACGTCGAGGTCCATCGCGCGAAGGCGCCGTTCACAGTGGCAGGCAAGTCGTATCCGGTCGGCTCGTGGGTCGTGAAGGTCGCGCAGCCCTACGGCGCGTTCGCCAAGACGATGCTCGAGAAGCAGGACTATCCCGATCTGCGGCTGTTCCCGGGCGGGCCGCCGCTGCCGCCCTATGACGTGACCGGTCACACGCTGTGGATGCTGATGGGCGTCACGGTCGATCAGGTGGATCAGAAGTTCGACGCGGATCTCGAGCTGCTGCCGAAGATCGATCCGGTGCCGGCGGCCGTGCCGGCAAAGCCGAAGTGGGCGTATCTCATCGGGCCGGAGACGAACGCGGCGTTCCTGGCGCTCGCCGAGCTCCAGAAGGCCAACGTGCCGGTCTATCGCGCGGCAGCGGAGTTTGACAACGGTGGACGGAAGTTCGCGCCGGGCTCATGGATCGTGCCGGCGGCGCCGGCGGCGGCGAAGATCCTCGACGAGGTGTCGAAGACGACGGGCATGGTGGTGACGGGGGCGGATCGCGCGCCGGCAGTCGACGCGTACCGCGTCAAGCCGAACACGCGCGTCGGACTATGGAGGGCGGCGAACAACATGCCGGCCGGCTGGCTGTGGTGGCTGTTCGAGCAGTACGGCTTCAACCATCAGCTCATCTCGTCGCTCGACTTCAACGCCGATCTTTCCACGAAGTACGACGTCATCGTCCTGCCCTCGGGCACGAGCAAGGCGAGCATCGTCAGCGGCCTGAATCCCAAGCAGCACGACCCGAAGGAGTGGGAGTGGGCGTTCGGCGTCGGGGAGGCGGGATGGGCGAAGCTGGCCGACTGGGTGAAGAAGGGCGGCACGCTCGTGGCGATCGGGAGCGCCGTCGACACGGCGCAGGAGCTGCTCGATCTGCCGATCGAAAAAGTGTTGCCCGAGACGCGGCGCCGCTTCGCGGGCGCGGGGCAGCAGGGGCAGGCCGCGCGCTCGGTGCCGGCGTCGGAGATCGATCGCGTGCTGCGGCAGGCGTTCCAGAGTCCGGCCGCGCTGATCGACACGCTGCAGTCGCGCGTCGTCGAGCCGACGAGCCAGTTCTACTGTCCGGGCTCGCTGCTCAACAACGAGTTCAATCCGGCGCATCCGGTTGGATTCGGCATGCCGGAGAAGTGGCCGGTGTTCTTCGAATCAGACCAGGCGTACCGGTTGAAGCCGGGATTCGCGATCGGCGCCGAGACGGTCGCGCGCTATCCGCAGAGCGGACCGATTCTGGCGAGCGGCTGGCTGCTCGGTGAATCGCTGCTGCGCGATCAGGCCAACGTGGTGGCGTTCAGGGTCGGGCAGGGCTACGTCGTGACGCTGGCGTCGCAGGTGGACTACCGGGCGCAGCCGCACGCGACGTTCAAGCTGCTGTTCAACGCGATATTTCACGGGCCGTCGACGCGGGTGACAGCGGCGCAGCTTGCGAAGGCGGGCGGGACGACGAACTGAGGGACGAGAGAGCGGAGGCTCACCGCAGAGGGCACGGAGAGCACAGCGCGGCTGCGCCGCAACCAAAAAGAGAGAGGCGCATCCGCGCTAGGCGGCGGGCCGCGTGCCCGCCGCATCTAGTAATACAAACCTTCACGAAATTCTTGTCAGGAAAACAAGATTTCACGGGTTTGTATTACGGAGGATCGAACCACGGAGGGCGCGGAGGACACAGACGGAATCACCGCGGAGATCGCGGAGAAGTCGATAATATAGTCATGAAAAAGGTCAATATAGCCGAGGTCAAGGCGCGCTTCTCTGAGTACGTCCGCCGCGTCGAAGCCGGCGAGACCATCGTGATCGCCCGGCACAATGAAGCCGTGGCCGAGATCCGGCCGGTGCGCCTCCCGGTGTCGCGTCGGCGGCCGGCCGGGCTCTGCGCCGGCGAATTCGTGGTACCCTCCGGCTTCGACGATCCGCTGCCCGCCGAGGTGCTCGACGCCTTCGAGGGCCGATGAAGC
>CAYHSN010000383.1:0-3889 GCA_964359235.1 uncultured Vicinamibacterales bacterium
GACAAAGCAGGCCTGAAAGGCCTGCGCTACGGATTTCTTCTCAGGCTCTGAGAGCCTGACTCGTCGGGGCGAGCGTGAACGGATGAACGACCGGTCGGAACTCGAGGGGGCACGGCGATTGCGGCTCGACGCGTGCGTCGGCAAGGGCCAGGTGTGGCGCGCGGATCTCGTGGCGCTCGCGCTGGCGTGCTGCGCGTTCGCCGGCGGGCCTGCGGCCCAAGTACCGGCTGAAGAGATTGCGCGGCGGCAGTACGAGAGCGGCCTCGCGTTTGCGCGCAACGGCAACTACACCGAAGCCCTCAAGGACTTCCAGGCGGTCGTCGAGCTCCACCCCACCACGTCGGTAGCTCCGAAAGCCTGGCTCCAGATCGGCCTCTACCATCTGGAGCGCGCGGGCGATCTCGGGGCGGCCGAGGCCGCCGCCGACACGATCCTGAAGAAGTACCCCACGTCCGATGCGGTAGCCGGCGCGCACATCTTGACGGGACGCGCCACGATCGCCAGAAGCCGGCGGCCCGCCGACCTGACGGCCGCCGTTGCCAGCTTCGACCGGGTCCTGCGGCTGTTTCCTGACTCCGCCGCCGTCCCCGAAGCGTTCGTTCACGCGGGCGACGCGCTGCACCTGTTGGGACAACCCGACGAGGCGCTCGAGCGTTATCACCGCGTCCTCATCGATCACCCGGAAGACGCCTGGGCCGCGGCCGCGGGCCTGGGCGCGGGCATGGCGCTCGCCGCCAGGGGTGATGCGCCGGGGGCCATGGAGCAGTTCCAGCGCGTGCGGAACCGGTGGCCTGAGAGCCGGGAGGCGGGCGTCGCGCTGAAGCGCCAGACCATTCTCTATCGCCTGACGATTCGCGCGCAGAGCGGCCAGGTGTTCAGCCTCAGGGGTGAGCTGCCGGAGGGCGCGGCGAAGCGGCTCCAGCTTCGCGCGCTGTTGATGACGCCGGACGACGTTCTGTACTACGCAACCAACTCCGGCGTCGGCGCCCTGATGCCCCCGACCGCCGAGCGGCCGCCGGGCGCGACGCGGCCGCGCGGACTCGCGCTCGACGCCGGCGGCGAGATCGTCGTGATCGAGGAAGGCACGCTCAGGCCGAAGCGGGGCGCTCCGCTCGCGCTCGCGATCCCGCGCGCCGGAAGGACCACGCCGCAGGCGCTCGAGCGGATCGACGCGGCGGTGGCGTTGCCGACGGGCCAGTGGCTCGTCGCTGCCGCCAGCGAAGGCGCCATTCTCCGGTTCACGCGACGTGGTGAGTACGAGGGCCCGTTCTCATCGGCTGGCGTCACGCGGCTCGCCATCAGTCTCTACGCGGAGGTCGCCGCCCTCGAGCGCGAGACCAGGACGGTCCTGATCTTCTCCGCCGAGGGGAAGCTCGCGGGACGCATCCCGGCTCGCGGGCCGCGTTACACGCTCAAGAACCCGCGCGACGTCGCGTACGACGCATTCGGGCATCTGTACGTGCTGGACGAAGCGGCCGTGGCCATCTTCGACCGCCAGCGTCAGCTCGTCCACCTGTTCTCGGAGCCGGAGCGCAGCCGCGGCGCGTTGCGCGACGCCAGCGCGCTCGCCGTCGACTCCGCCGGGCGTCTTTACGTGGCCGACGCCGCGGCAGGACGCGTGCGGATCTACCAGTGACAAAGCGTCGGGTGGAACCTTCATGAGCCAGAGACTCTGCTCGCCTGCTGGCGTGCTCCTCCTGGCGGCCCAGTTCGCACTCGTGGCGGCTGGCGCCTCGAACGCCCGCTCTGCGTCGCTCGAGTTCGAGCAGGCCGCCGCGCAGACGTCCCCTGCGCTGGATGCGCTGTGGCAGGAGGCGCATCGCCAGTTCGGCGCCTTTCGCTACGAGGCGGCGGTTGAAGCACTTGATCGCCTGATTGGAGCGTTGACGGCGTCAGCGACCACCGAGCGGCCGGACTTGCTCGTACAGGCGTACGAGATGCGGGCCCGTGCGCGCTTTGCGACGGGAGACGCGGCAGGCGCTGAAGCCGACTTCGTCCGCCTGGTCGAGCTGCGCCCGGACTTCGCGCCCGCCGCAGGGATCTCGCCGCGCGTCGTCGCGCTGTTCACATCGATCAAGTCCCGCATGGTCGGGCAGGTGTTGCTGGAGGTGACCCAGCCAGCCGCCGACGTGACGATCGACGGGCGGCCGTACGCGATCCGCGAAGAGCTCCGTCCCATCGAGCTCCTGGCCGGCCAGCACACGCTCGTGGCAAGCCGTCGGGCCTATCGAACCGTGACGCAGCCGTTCACGGTGAACGCTGGCGAGACCATCACGCTCGCAATCGCCCTGGAGCGCACCATTGCAACATTGATTCTGACCACCGAGCCCGACGGCGTCGACGTGGTCATCGATGGCCTGCCGCAGGGCTCGACACGACCGGGCGAGCCAGGCGCCAAGACGTCGGCGTCTCTCATGGTCGACCTCGACCCCGGCGTGCATCAGCTCCAACTGAAGCGGCCGTGCTACGTCGCGGTGGAACGTGAGGTCCGGATCGACCGGCTCGACGATGTGACCGTCGGCCCGATTCAACTTTCCCCGGCGGTGTCGAGCGCTGCGGTCGAGACCGACGAACCTGGCGCGGCGATCTTCCTGGACGGCGCGCCCCGGGGGCCAGCCGCCACCGCTGATCTCGCGGCGGTGTGCGAGGGCGAGCATGTCTTGGAGGTGCGTTCACCCCGCGGCCGCTTCATCCATCGAGAGGTGTGGCGGGCCGGCGAGCGCAAGGTGATCAAGGCCGTCCTCGAGCCCGCGTTTGCCATGGTCGGCATGCCGGATGCCCGGTCGCGCGCGCCCGTCCCACCCGTGGCGAACGTCGTCGAGCGAGTGCTGCAGGATGTTCCAGGCGTGCTCGTGTATGTGCCGGTCGAGACGGAGCTGAAGGCGGCGATTGACGGCGAGAACCTCTCGGCCGAGACGCTGGGCGCGGTCCTGAGCGACGGGACCGCCAATCGCAACCGGGAGCGCGTGCGAGACGTGTGCTCGGGTCTGGTGGCGCGCCTTCGCGCCCAGGGCGTCGCGTGGGTGGCGCCGGCTGCGGACACCAGCGGAACGGTGATGCTGTCGCTGCTCGCGACAGGCAGCGGCCGACCCGACGTGCTCACCTTTCATCCTACAGATCCGGGCTCACGCGACCAGGTGCTCGCGCGCCTCAAGAAATCGGTGCCTCCGCTTCTCCGGCGGACGCTCGAGCTTTCCGTCATCGACGTGCTGAACCTCGAAGGAGCCGCCATTGTGCGCGTGCCAGCGGACAGCGCGGCCGCGCAAGCGGGGCTCGTGGCGGGCGAGGTCATTGTCGGCGCGGGCGGGCGCCCGGTTGCGTCGGTCGCCGAGCTTCAGACGCAAGTGGCGGGCGCATCGGCTGGCAGCCCACTACCGCTGGAGGTGCGAGGGAGAGACGGCCGCATGCGGACCGTGAGTGTCGCCGTCGTCGACGCGCCGAATCCGATGCCGCTGCGGGATCGATCGCTCGCCTACAACAAGATTCTGTTGGAGATGGAGGCGGCGGCACAGGGCAGCGGACACGCGCTCGAGCAGGCGGTCGCGCGGCTCAACCTCGCGATCGCGCATCTCAGCCTGGCCAACTGGGATGAAGCCCTTCGAGCCCTGCAGCAGGTGACCCTTCCCGACCGCGCCGGCGTGTCGTCGGCAACCGTGGCGTACCTCATGGGTCTCTGCTACGAAGCGCTGGGCCGGACGGCCGAGGCGCGTGCCGCGTTCACCCGCGCGGCGGCGGCGACCGAGAGCACCCTCTGGTTCGACGGTCCACCGGTGCGGCCTCTGGCCCGGCAAAAGATGAGCGCGCAGCGCTGACGCATCCATCCACCTCACGGGCGAGATCCTGCACCGGCATCGCGGGGTCGAGCTCGGGCGCCGGCACGACGCCCGCC
>CAYHSN010000384.1:0-3882 GCA_964359235.1 uncultured Vicinamibacterales bacterium
TCGAGCCGCGCGTGCGTTTCTACTCGGTCTCGCCATCCAACGGCGCGCCGAGGACTTCCTTCGGAAGGCGGAAGGGCCTGCCCGTGAAGCGCAGGATGGTCGCGCCGTCGACCAGCCGATCGGCGATCGCCACGGCTTGCGCCGGGCTGGGCAGAAACGTGCCCCATTGCTTGAACGGGAGATTCGTCACGACAATCGTGGATCGCTGCTGGTAGCGCGCGCAGACGACCCGGAAGAGTTCGTTGGCCGCGTTGGGGCCGAGATCGGTTTCGAGCCCGGCATCGTCCAGGATCAGGAGGTCCGGCTGCGTGACGCGCCGGAAGACCTTGCGATAGGAGCCGTCAGCCTTCGCAGCGTGCAAGTCGCCGAGCAACTCCGCCATCTCCGCCTTGTAGACCGAGTAGAGCTTCTGGCAGGCGGCGTGACCGATGGCGCGCACGACGGTCGTCTTCCCGAGACTCGGCCGGCCGACGAGGATGAGATTGCGCTTCTCTTCGACGAAGCGGCAGGTCAGGAGTTCCTTCACCGCGGAGGGCGTCAACTGCGGCCGCGCGCTCCAGTCGAAGTGGTCGAGGCTGACCGGCGGTCCGAGCCTCGACCATCGAAGGCGGCGCTGGATCTTCCGCTCCGTGCGCGCGGCCTGCTCCGCCTCCAGCGCCTGGCGGAGGAACTCCGAGTAGGCCGGAGGCGCGGCCGACGTCTCCGCGCGCGACAGGAGTCCCGGGAGTTCCCGCGCCAGCGTCGTCAGGTTGAGTTCGATCAGCAGCGCACGCAGCGCCTCCAGCGGGTCCTGCGGTTCAGGCTTTCGGGCCATCGGTCGCCTCCCTCGAATCGAAGTCGTAGTCCTCGGGCGAGCCTGGATCGATGTCGTCGAGCGCCCCGAGCGCGGCCGGATCTCCGGTGATCGGCTCAATCGGCGCCTCGGGCACGATCTCGGGATGCGCCTGTTCGAGGATGCGCGTCAGGGCGTTGGCGCTGTGGTTGCGGTAGATCGCGGCGCGGTCGATCGCCGCGCGCACTCCGGCCTCGCCGTAGAGGGCGGTGAGCTTCTCGATCTGCCGCAGATGGATGGGCGTGAGCGCGTTCATCTTGCCCTTGAGGCCGTCGAGGAAGTCGGCGGCCCCGGGGAAGTGCGCCAGGAACGCCGCCTCCAGGGTCGAGCGTGAAACCGACGGCTGGGACGGGTGCGGCATCTCGCCGGGCGTCGGGAGCCGCATAGGGGTGTCGGGCACCTCATGGCCGGCGACCACGGTGCCGGCCGCGTCGAGCACCTCGACGCGCGTCGGGTAGACCCTCGCGCGGACGTGCTGCCCGACGAGCCGCGCGGGAACGGGGTAGAACGAGCCGTCGATGCACACCGTGCCGTCGACGGCGACCTTGCGGACCTCACACCGGTCGGTCCCGAACGCCACGGGCGGCAACGCGACCAGGAGCGGCTGCTCCTCGGCGTACGCCTCGTGGACGAACCGCTTCGTCGTATCGTGTTTGCGCACGTTGGCGACCGTCTCCAGCCAGTGCATTGCCTGCGCGTTGAGGTCGTCCCACGACGCGAACGTGCGGGCCCGGAGGAAATCGGTCTCGATGTACCAGAACGGCCTCTCGACCTTGCCCTTGCGCTCCTTGTGTCCGACCTTGTGGGCGTACGGCGTGAAGCCGTAGTGCTTCGCGAACGCCAGAAAGTGCTCGTGCCAGATCGGCCGTCCACGCAGCCGCCCCAGCGTTACCTGGGTCATGTTGTCATACACCGCGCGCGCGGTGAGGCCCTGGTGGTACCGGAACCCCTCCACGTGTGCATGAAGGAGCGTCGGGAGGCGTTCGTCCCGGTAGAACCGGATGAAGAGCCTCCTCGAGCAGCACAGGATCATCGAGAAGCAGTGCGCCACCCGCTCCACGCCGCCGATCTGGAGGCGGTACGGGCTCCAGTCGATCTGCATCTCCCGGCCCTTCCTCGTCTCGAAACGACGGACGGGTGCGTTGGACTTTTTCGCCGGCCGAATCGACGCGAGGAACTCCGCCAGAATCGTCCGGCCGCCGGTGTAGCCGCGCTCCCGGATCTCGCGAAGGATTCGCGGGCCCAGCAGGCCCTTCACGGCCAGGTCTCGCACCAAGTCCTTGAACGGCTCCAACTTCGACGGCGGCGGTTTCCGCGGCGCCCGCCCCAGCGCGGCCCGGATCGTCTTCACGTCGCGACCGAGCTTCCGGGCGATCGCGCGGATCGACATCCGCCCGGCCAGCTCGCGGATCTCCTCGAGTTCCATGGGGTCCATCGACGGTCTCCTTCAAAAGGGTCAGGATCTGCCGCCGACGCGCGTCCAATACGCGCCGCTCGGCGTCGGAAAGTCCGGAGAAGTCCAGGGCCGGCAGTTCGCGCAGGGCGTCTTCGAGCGCGTCGAGCTTCGCGGCGATCTCGGCAGCGGTCGCGCCGAACGGAGAGCCGCCCTGGTCGGCCGCCGCGGGCGTGGCGCCTCTCGGGTCGCGCACGAGAGCTTCCCGGGTCGGCGCGTCCGTGGCGGCGCGATAGGTCGCAAGGAACGCCAGAGCCTCGCGCGACGTGAGCGCATGCCGGTCGACGACGTCTCCGAGCCGCTTCTGCTCGGTGCGGCCGAAGGGACACAGCGCCAGGGCCACCGTCAGCGAGAGCCGTTCGCGATCGAGCCGCGTCGCGAGTTCGGGAGTCAGGCGGCGTGCGATCGTGAGCCGCCGCTCGACCCACAGGGGTTTTCGCCCCAGGTGCTTGGCGATGGCGGCTTCGGAGAGTTGGTCCTCATCGCGCAGGGAGGCGACGACGCGGGCTTCGTCCATGGAACTGGCGGTCCTCGCGGGGGTGTTGGCATCCAGAAGCCGCGCCTTCATCCCGGCGGCGCTCTGGACTGCCTCGACGACGACCGGGACCTCGGCGCGGCCCTCCGCGCGCCAGAGAGCCAGTCGCTTGAAGCCGTCGAGAACCTCGAAGGCGTCCCCGGCGGCGGCCACGCGCAACGGCAGCGCCGCGAGGTCCGAGCGGTCCGTGCGTTCGCCGCGCAGCGGCGCGAGGGTCGTCCGCAGCCGTTCGATCGCGACGAAGATCATCGCGTCTCCTCCGGGAGCGGCAGGATCTGGAAGAGCGGGTAGCGGTAGGCGATGAGGCCGCGGTGAACGAGGGCGAATCGCGCCTGGATCACGTCGCCCTCTTTGAGGTTGAGCTTCTTCGCCAGGCCGGAGTCGGACCAGAACGAACAGCCATTCCGATCCGCGGCCAGGTGAAGGAAGAACAACACCGCGGTCTCTTCGAGCGAGAGGTCCTTGAGACGCTCGCGGAGGCGATGGTCGGCCCACGCGAAGTGCTTGGGGAGGTTGCGCACGCGCGCGGGGTCGACGGGCGCGCGATCCGTCGTGGGGTTCGTCATGGACGCGGAGGATATCCGCGCGCGGAGGGACCGCCTACGGCATGACCATCGAGGGAGTCGTCTGCCGCGGCGAACTCTTCATCGCGATTCCACCAGCGCCGGAGCGACGGATGGCGGCGCAGCAATCGCCGCCGGCCCTCCCGGAAGGCGCCTCGGCACGATTCGGAGCAGAAGACGATCTGCCGGCCGGCGGGACGGAGCACTTCGGAGTGGCAGCGGTCGCAGCGGTAGGCGAAAAAAGAGGAGGGTTCGAACTGCTGACACCCCGCGACCGGATGTCACCGCCTCAATCCGGCGCCGGTCACGCTCCGCGCGGCGCTGCCGTCGCTTGGCGCGGCGGTTCTGGACTCTTCGGGCGTTGGCGCTGCACGCCTTCGAGCAGTACCGCTGATTGCCGCACTTCTCGAAGGATTTGTTGCAGTCCGCCCATCCGCAGATTACGTTCGAGGGATCCTCCGGTTCTTCGAGTGGCTGCGCGGGCTTGTGCCCGCGCGGG
>CAYHSN010000385.1:0-3879 GCA_964359235.1 uncultured Vicinamibacterales bacterium
GCTGGACCAGTGCCCGCCCGGGACGCCGATGTCGGTGTCGCGCTACAGCACGCGCGACCTCGCGACCGGCAACTGGCGGACGTTCCGGCCCGTGTACGCCACGCGGCCGTCGCCGTGCAACCTGGATTGTCCGGCCGGCACCGACGTGCGCGCGTTCCTGTCGTTCGCCGCCGACGGCGACGCCGAGGGCGCGTGGCGCACGATCCGCGCGCACAACCCGCTGCCGGGCGTGTGCGGCCGCGTGTGCTATCACCCGTGCGAGCGCCAGTGCAACCGCCTCGCGCTCGACGAGCCCGTCGCGATTCACGCCGTCGAGCGCGCAATCGCGGAAGAAGCCAGGCGGCGCCGGTTCGACCTCGCGTTCGCCGAAGGGTCCGAGCACACGCCGGCGGCCGTTGTAGGCGCCGGACCGGCGGGCCTGAGCGCGGCCCATCACCTCGCGCGCCGCGGGTACCAGGTGACGGTGTTCGACGCGATGCCGGAGCCCGGTGGCATGCTGCGCTACGGCATCCCCGCCTACCGCCTGCCCCGTCACGTGCTCGACGCCGAGATCGACCTGCTGCGCGCGATGGGCGTGCGGCTGGTCGGCGACGCCCGGTTCGGCGCGAATCGTCCCTTCGACGAGCTGAGCGGGTACGCGGCGGTGTTTGTCGCGATCGGCGCCCAGCGGTCGCGCCGCGCGGGCGTGACGGGCGAAGAGCTGCACGGCGTGCGATCGGGCGTCGAGTTCCTGCGCGACATCAACCTCGGCGCCCTGACGCCCATGGACGGCCAGGCCGTGATCGTCGGCGGCGGCAACACCGCGCTCGACGCCGCGCGCGTGGCCGTGCGCCTCGGCGCGCGCGCGACGATCGTCTACCGCCGCGCGCGCGAAGACATGCCCGCGCACCCCGACGAGATCGGGCAGGCCGAGGCCGAGGGCATCGGCATCATGTTCTACGCCGCGCCCGTCCGGTTCATCTCGGCCAACGGCCGGGTCCAGCGCGTCGAGTGCCAGCGGATGCGGCCGGGGCCGCCGGACGCGAGCGGCCGGCCGCGTCCGGAGCCGATCCCGGGAAGCACCTTCGAGCTCCCGGCGGACCACGTCTTCACGGCCATCGGCGAGGAAGTCGAGATCGAGCTGCTCGCCGGATTCCTCGACGCCGAGCGCGGGCGGCTGTGCGCCGACCGGTTCGGCCGCACGGGCCGCCCGGCGATCTTCGCCGGCGGAGACGCCGCGACCGGCGCGGGGACGGTGGTGGACGCGATCGGATCGGGCCGCGTCGCCGCCGACGCGATCGACGGCTGGCTGCACGGGCAGGATCCGGTCGAGCAGGCCAGCCCTTCGCCAGGCTCAGGGCAGGCCCCTTCGACGGGTTCGACAGGTTCACCGCAGGCAGGCTCAGGGCAGGCCGTGCGCGTCGGGCCTTCGGAACTCAACCTCTTCTACTTCGGCCGGCTGGCCCGCACCCGTCCCCAGCTCGCCGTGCCAGCCCGCGCGGTGACCGACTTCTCCGAGGTGGTGCGGGATCTCTCGTGGGACCAGGCGTCGGCCGAGGCTCTGCGCTGCTTCACCTGCGGATCGTGCACGGCCTGCGACAACTGCCTGATCTTCTGCCCCGACGTGGCCATCGTCCGCGACCCATCGACGGGTTTCTACGCGATCGACCTCGCGCACTGCAAAGGCTGCGGGATCTGCGCGGCCGAATGCCCGCGTGGCGCGGTCACCCTGAACCCCGAGGAACTGCGATGACGACCAAGGTCATTGAAGGGACGCACGCGATTTCCTACGCGGTGCAGCGGGCCCGCGCGCGCGTGATCGCCGCCTACCCCATCACGCCCTCGTCGGGGGTCGTCGAACTGCTGTCGGAGATGTGCGCGGACGGCAGCCTGGACGCGCGATTCGTCGCCGTCGAATCGGAGCACTCGGCGCTGGCCACCTGCGCGGGCGCGTCGCAGACGGGCCTGCGCGCCTTCACCGCCACCTCGTCCCATGGCCTCGCCTACATGCACGAGATGCTGCACTGGTGCGCGGGCGCGCGCCTGCCCGTCGTGCTCGCCAACGTGAACCGCGCGATGGGATCGCCCTGGAACATCTTCGCGGATCAGAGCGACAGCCTGTCGCAGCGCGACACCGGCTGGATTCAGTACTACTGCGAGAACAACCAGGAAGTGCTCGACACGGTCATCCAGGCCTTCCGCGTGGCCGAGCGCGTCCTCATGCCGGCGATGGTCTGCCTCGACGCCTTCTTCCTGTCGCACACGAGCGAGCCCGTCACGATTCCCGAGCAGGACGAGGTGGACGCGTACCTGCCGCCGTTCGATCCGCCCTACGCGCTGAAGACGGACGACCCGCACGCCTTCGGCGGACTGCCCGCCGGCGACGCCTACATGGAGCTGCGCGCGCACATGGAGTACTCGATGATCGAAGCGGTCGGCGTGGCCGAAGAGGCCGCGCGCGAGTACGCGCGGATGTTCGGCCGCTATCACCCGCTCGTCGAGGAATACTGCGCGGAAGACGCCGACCTCCTGCTCGTGACGTCGGGCACGATCGCCGGGACGGCTCGCGCCGTCATCGACGCCCGCCGTGCCAGAGGCGAGCAGATCGGCCTCGTGAAGATCCGGCTGTTCCGGCCGTTCCCGTTCGCCGAGATCCGGCGCACGCTCGGCCGTCCGGCCAAGGTCGCGGTCGTCGATCGCAACATTTCGTTCGGCCACGGCGGCATCATGGCGTCGGAAGTGCGGGCGGCGCTGTGCAACCAGCCATCGGCACCGATCGTGTTCTCTTACATCGCCGGCCTCGGCGGACGCGACGTCACGCCGGAGGTGATCGACGCGATCCTCGCCAGTACGCGGTCGGTCGATCGCCCGGCGCACGAGACGTTGTGGGTGGACTTGAAGGAATGACCACGGAAGGACCACGGAATGACCACGGAAGGACCACGGAATGACCACGGAAGTACCACGGAACGCACACGGAACACGGGAAACTGTCTATGAGGCACGTCAACTACGTCGTCCCTGAAGACGAAATCCTGGCGCCGGGGCATCTCGGCTGCGCGGGCTGCGGCGCCACGATCGCCATGCGCATGGTGCTCAAGGCGCTCGGGCGGAAGACCGTGCTGGTGATTCCGGCCTGCTGCTGGTCGATCATCGACGGCATGTCGCCCTACAGCGCGGCCGGCGTGCCCGTGATGCACACGCCGTTCGCCTCGGCCGCCGCGGCCGCGTCGGGCGTGCGCGCGGCGCTCGATCTCAAGGGCGACACCGACACGACGGTGGTGGCGTGGGCCGGTGATGGCGGCACCTTCGACATCGGCATTCAGGCGCTATCGGCCGCGGCCGAGCGCAACGAGAACTTCATCTACATCTGCTACGACAACGAGGCCTACATGAACACCGGGGTGCAGCGCAGCTCCGCCACCCCGATGGGCGCCTGGACCTCGACCACCCCCGGACAGAAGACGCAGGGAAAGAAGGACATGCTGGCCATCATGGCCGCGCACGCCATCCCGTACGCGGCGACGGCGACGGTCGCCTACCCGGACGATCTCATCGCGAAGGTCGAGCGCGCCAAGCGCATCACGGGCACGCGCTTCATCCACCTGCTCTCGCCGTGTCCGCCCGGATGGAAGATCCCCTCGGAGCAGGCGATCACGTACGCGCGGCTCGCGGTCGCCTCGCGCGTGTTCCCGCTCGTCGAGGTCGAAGACGGGCGCACGTGGCGCATCACCGTGAATCCGGCGCCGGTCGCGCTCGAGGAGTATCTGAAGCCGCAGGGCCGCTTCCGCCGACTGGCCGAGGACTCCGCCGCGCTCGACCGCGTGCGCCACGCGATCGACGATCGCTGGCAGGCGATTGTGGCGAAGACGCGGCCATCGTAGCCCTGCACATCTCAAT
>CAYHSN010000386.1:0-3878 GCA_964359235.1 uncultured Vicinamibacterales bacterium
GTTCCATGCTAAGCCGTGGCCCTGACATACTCGCGCGCCGTTGACCACCGGCGCACGCGTGGCCGGTTCATCCTGACCGGTTCCGAGAAGTTCCACTTGATGGAAGGCGTTTCCGATTCGTTGGCTGAGCAGCCGCACGAAAGCTGAGGGGCTGCGGACGTGGTTCTGAGCGGGTTTTCTGAGGGAGAAATGCCGAGCCCCCTCAGAGAACTTGCGAGAAGTCTCCGAGAGGGCTCGTCTCCGGATTGCGAAAGTCTGGAGGCGGTCAATGTGGCACAGCGAGAGGCTCGGCGCAGCGTTCTTCGTGAAGCTCGCAGAGGTCGATGAGGAGATCACGGCGGCGGTGGCGGCGGGGGGTTGTCCGCGCTGTGGCGGGCCGCTTCACCGGAGCGACTACCCGCGCAAACCGCGAGGCGGCTTGGTCGGCGAGACGCCGGAGGTGGCGGCGATGCGGTACTCGCTGTGCTGCGGGCGGCGGGGATGCCGCAAACGAGCGCTGCCGCCGTCCGTCCGTTTTCTCGGTCGCCGCGTGTACTGGGAGGCGGTGGTGTTGCTCGCGTCGGCGCACGCGACCGCGCGCGGCCTCTTGTGGCAGGCCCAGCGAGCGACGGGGATTGCGCGCAAGACGCTGCGTCGATGGCTCGGGTGGTGGCGCACAGAGTTTGTGAGTTCATCGCAGTGGACGGTGATGCGGGCGCGGTTTGTGCCGCCGCCACCCGACGAGAGCAAGATGCCGCAGTCGCTGCTCGAACGGCTTGCGGCTGAACTCTCAAGCGGCGCGGGAGTCGCCGCCGCCGACGTGCTCGCCGTTGCGGCGCGATGGCTCGCGCCGGTGACGACCGGGTCGGTGCCCGACTCGTCACGTTTCGTGTGGGGCAGTGGGTGCCCGGGAGGTTTCACGCAGAAGATGGGATCTGGCCGAGATTTCCGCGTCTCGTAGGGTGACGGAGGTGGCGATGGCCGGTGCCGTCGGCCGCCCCCGGCATCATGAGCGACGAGACGAGCACACCGACACGAGTCCGCTGGGCCCGATTGCGCTTCGCGATCGTGGGACCGCTCTTGAGCATGCCCGCGGGCAAGGGCGAACTCGGGCCCCACATCGCCCAGCTCTCGCACAAGTCGTGGTGTCACCCGACGACGGGCGAACCGGTCCGCTTCAGCGCCAAGAGCATCGAGCGGTGGTTTTACGCGGCCCGCACGAAGCAAGATCCGATCTGCGCGCTCGAGCGCAAGGTGCACAAGCACGCGGGCAGCCATCCCGCGATATCGGAGGCTGTCGCCGACGAGCTCGGGAAGCTTCGTCGGGATCATCCGCGCTGGAGCTATCAGCTGGTGCGCGACAATCTCGCGGTGCTCGCACGCGAGCGGCCCGAGCTCGGCTCGGTGCCGAGCTACGCCACGGTGTGCCGGTACATGAAACACCACGGCCTCGGTAAGCGGCGACGGCCGCGGCGCCACGAGCTGGAGCCCGGATTTGTGGCCCGCGAGCGTCGGAGCTTCGAGGTCGCGCATGTGCACGCGCTGTGGCACTTCGATTTCCACGAGGCCAAGCGCTCGGTCGTGTTGCCGAGTGGCAAGCTCAAGAAGCCCGTCTTGCTCGGCATCCTCGACGACCACTCGCGCCTGTGCTGTCACGCCCAGTGGTATCTCGACGAGGAGAACACCGAGTCGCTGGTGCACGGTCTGTGTCAGGCGTTTCAAAAGCGCGGCTTGCCGCGCGCCGTCTTGAGCGACAACGGCTCGCCGATGAAGGCTGCCGAGACTCGCGAGGGGCTCGAGCGGCTCTCCATCGTCCAGCACATGACGCTGCCGGCGAGCCCCGAGCAAAACGGAAAGCAGGAATCGTTCTGGACCCAGGTCGAGGGCCGGCTGATGGCGATGCTCGAGGGCGAGGGCGAGCTGAGCCTCGAGCTTCTCAACCGCGCCACGCAGGCTTGGGTCGAACAGGAGTACCAGCGCGCCTTTCACTCCGAGATCAAAATGACGCCGCTCGAGCGATGTCTCGCGGGGCCAAGCGTGGGCCGGCCCTGTCCCTCGAGTGATGCGCTTCGCCGAGTATTTCGCATGGAGCTGCGCCGCACGCAGAGAAGGAGCGATGGCACGATCACCGTCCAAGGCGTCCGCTACGAGATTCCGTCGGCCTATCGCACGCTGGTGCGGCCCACCGTGCGCGTCGCGAGATGGGACCTCTCGAGCCTCGACCTCGTGGACCCGCGAACGGGCAAGCATCTCGCGACGCTCTTGCCGATCGACAAAGAGAAAAACGCGGAGCGTCGGCGTCGAGAACTTCCGGGCGACGCCGCACCCGACGCCGAGCCACCGGCTCGCGTCGGGATCGCACCGCTCCTGCGCGAGCTGATGGCCGACTACGCGGCTACCGGACTGCCCCCGGCCTACATCCCCAAGCGAGACATTCATCCTGACGACGACAAGGAGTCGGACCCATGAGCAAACTGCAGTCGCTGTACGGCCTCAAGTTCAACCCGTTTCGTCCCGACGTCCCCGTCGAGGCGCTCTTCGTCACCCCCGCGGTCGATTCCTTCGTTCGGCGCGTCGAGCTCGGTATCGCCGACGGCGGCTACGCCATGATCACCGGCGAGCCCGGCATCGGCAAGAGCACCGTGCTGCGACTTCTTCACAAACGACTCGGGTCCTTGCGTGACGTCGTCGTCGGCACGATCGAGCATCCGCAATCGCACACGATGGACTTTTACCGCGAGCTCGGCGACCTGTTCGGCGTCCCGCTCACTCCGCACAATCGCTGGAACGGCTTCAAAGCGCTGCGTGCACGATGGGCCGAGCACATCGCCACGACGCTCTCGAGACCTGTCCTCATCATCGACGAGGCCCAGGACGCGCTCACCTCGGTCTTGTGCGAGCTGCGCGTGCTCGCCAGCAAGGACCTCGATTCGCGCCAGCTCCTCTCGGTCGTCCTCGCCGGCGATGCGCGCCTTTGTGACCGCCTACGCAGCTCGGAGCTCTTGCCGCTCGGCAGTCGCATCCGGCGCCGGCTCGTGCTCGAGTACTCCACCCCCGATGAGCTCTGCGCCTGCCTCGAGCATATGCTCGACGCCGCGGGAAACTCCGATCTGATGACCCCTGAGCTCAAGCTCACGCTCTCCGAGCACGCCGCCGGAAACTATCGCGTCTTGATGGCTCTGTGTGACGAGCTACTCTCGCTCGCCGTCGACCGCGAGCTTTCGAGACTCGACGAAAAGCTCTTCCTCGAAACCTACGCCCAGGGCTCCAAGTCCAAGGCCGCGGCCACGAAGCGTCGATGATGCACGAGTCTCGCCGCGAGCTCCGTGCTGCGCCCGAGCTCGCTGTGCTCGCCGTCGCGCAGGGCGCGCTCGACGCCCTCGTGGCGTCCCTCTGCGCGCGGCACGGAAACATCGAGCGCAAACCTCCACCCACGCGCCCCGTCATCGTCCTGCGTGCCGCTCAGCTCCTCGAAAGTCTTCGAGCACTCCAGCACGACCTCGAACTCTACCGAGCCGCCGTCCTGCGCGCCCTGCGGCCGCCGAAGCTCCGCGACGACGACATCGCTTTTTGAACGGGCTTCTACGGCGCCAGACAACGGGCGCCGCAGCGCTACGCGCGGCCCCCAAAAAACGTGCGAGCGCGCCCCTCAAGATTCGTGCGCACGCTCAGGCTTCGAGTTCGACCGGCAGGCGAAGGGCTCCCACGAAATCTGGTGGAGCCCGACGACGAGGCACCGCACCACGATCCCGAATCACCCGGGTGCGATCGCTGAGGGGACGCTTCGCGCGATCCTCCGCGGCGCAGGAATCTCGCCGGACGAATTTGTAGCGGCGAGGTAGGCGCCGCGGAAGCGTCGTGAGCGCGGAACCAGAAGTGGATCGCTGGCGGGCCCGAGT
>CAYHSN010000387.1:0-3844 GCA_964359235.1 uncultured Vicinamibacterales bacterium
AGGCCAGCGTCATGAGCGGCCGCCCCCAGACATGCAGCAGCCAGCTCGGATCCTGGAGCGCCAGGCGGGAGATGATCAGGTGCTGATAGTCGTCGTGCCAGTAAAAGCCCGTGGAACGAACCGCGCCGACGACCACGCCAATGGCCACCGCCGCGATCGCCACCACGAGCCAGGATCCGCGATCTCCGATCGGACCCAGGAGCGAGGGCACGTCACGGAGGGAGCGGGTGGCCGGGGTCGGCATGCGGGGTGAATCATAACGTGTCCCCGCCCGAACCAATCAGTGACTTCCCGCCGAGCGTCCCGGCCTTCCCGTCGGTCGGCTGAGACTAGGCCACTCTCACGTTTTCCGCGCGAGGCCCCTTCGGACCCTGCCCCTTCTCGAAGGTCACGGCCTGACCTTCCCTGAGGTCGTCAAACCGCGTCCCGTTGCAGGCGGACTGGTGGAAGAAGTACTCGTTGCCGTCCCCCGCCGCCACGAAGCCGAAACCCTTGTCACTCACCAGACGCTTGATCGTGCCGTTCATTGCTGACATGTGTTCTCCTGATGTGAATAGCCGTTGTCGCCGCCGAGCGCGGATCGCCGCGCTGAAGATCAGTGAGCCGTGTGCCCGAGGGCCAGGCGAAGGCTCCGCAACGCGTTTCGGAGCAGCTTCGCGATTCCGCCTGAGCCCAGTTTGTCGATGTCCACCTCCAACGCTTGCGCCGACGCGACCACGTCGCCGTCGTCCGCGATCGCCGCGCCGAGCGCCTTCACACCGTCCCGGACGCGGCTTGGCGCGAAACCCTTCGCCAACCAGCCCGCGTACCGCTCCAGGTCCCAGAGCGTCTGCCGAACGGCGTCGGTGCTCTGTGCGCCATCGGGCGGATTCGCCGTTGCCACGGGTGTCTCCTTGCCCGCAGATCGCCTGCGGGACCGACGCCATGCGCGCAGGCGGCATGCGCTGCCCGCTTCGTGGACACTGCAGCTTTGGTGAGGCTGGGGCGGATTCCCGGTTGACCCCCGGGCCGGCGACAGGACTCAGAAAGCGGAGCGGGGGATAGTCTAGCACGTTTCGGGATATTCCACAGGCCCCCTTTTCTTGACAGCCCTCTTTTCTTGAGCAGGGGGATGGCTTCTGCGATCATGGGGTCTGCCATGCCCGCTTCACCCCGTCGTTACAGAGCCGGCGACTCGCTCGAGGACTACTGCCGCGCGTGTAAGACCGACCGCATGCACACGGTGGTCGCCGCGGATGCCGACGGCAACCCCATCCGCGTCGTCTGCGGCTACTGCCGGAGTGAGCATAATTATCGCGGCGGCCCGAGAGTGGAGCCTCCCGCGGCACGGCCGGCTTCGTCCGCGCCGGCGCGCCAGGCCCACCGCGCGGGGCCGGAGCGGGAGCCCTTCCCCATCGTCAGCGACCGCGAAAGGATTGCGCCACCGATGACGCTCGACCCTGAGGCCCCCGTCGATCTCGAACTGCTGTTGCGGCGCATCATCCGCGAAGAAACCGGGATTACCTCGGTCGCTCCGGCTGAGAAGTGGCGAGGCGGCACGCTCGTGCTGCGCCCGGGCACGCCGGGCCTCCAGGAGAGGAGCTGGCCGATCGAGACCTTCTTCCACAAGGTCGTGATGCTGAGGAACCGCCTGCGCACGCTCGAGCAGCAGGTCAACGCGGCCGAGCTGTCGGATGAGATGAAGGTGAAGCTGCAGAGCTACATCAGCGGTTGCTACGGCTCGCTGACCAGCTTTAACGTGCTGTTCGCCGACGAGGACGATCAGTTCAAGGGGGCCGGCGGCGACTGACCTGCCATGCCGCTGCTCACCCTCGATGGCGTGTCCCTGGCCTTCGGTCACCTGCCGCTTCTGGACGGCGCGGACCTGCGCGTCGAGCCCGGCGAACGCATCTCGCTGATTGGCAGGAACGGCGAGGGCAAGTCGAGCCTGCTCACGATCATCTCCGAGGAGATCGTGCCCGACGCCGGCTCGGTGTGGCGCAGCCCCGGCCTGCGGATTTCACGGCTCGCGCAGGACGTGCCGGCCGCCGGCGATCGATCGGTGTTCGATGAAGTGGCCGCCGGCCTCGGTGCGCTCGGGAAGCTGGTCGCCGAGTACCACCACGCGGCAGCCGCCGTGGGCGAATCCCGCGATCCGCGACTGCTCGAGCGCCGCATCGCCCGCCTCGGGGCGCTGCAGCACGAACTGGAAGAGCGCGACGGCTGGCGGCTCGAACAGAAAGTGGAGCTGATCGTCTCGCGGCTCGCGCTCCCGGCGGATCGACCGATGCGCGAGCTGTCGGGCGGATGGCGGCGGCGCGTCCTGCTCGGTCAGGCGCTCGTGTCAGAACCGGATCTGCTGCTGCTCGACGAACCGACGAACCATCTCGACATCGACGCGATCCGGTGGCTCGAGGACTATCTGCGGAGCTACGCCGGCGCGCTTGTCTTCGTCACACACGATCGGGCGTTCCTGAGCGCGCTCGCCACACGGATCGTCGAGCTGGACCGCGGCCGCCTGACGTCGTGGCCCGGCACGTACGGGAGCTTCCTCGAGAAGAAGGCGGCCGCGGTTGACAACGAAGCGCGCGAGCTGGATCGGCTCGACAAGAAGCTCGCGCGCGAGGAGGCGTGGCTGCGGCAGGGCGTGAAGGCGCGGCGGACGCGCAACGAAGGACGCGTCCGCGCCTTGATGGCGCTGCGCGCCGAGCGCGCGGCGTATCGGGCCGAGACCGGCACCGTCCGGATGGCCATCGACGCGAGTGACACATCCGGCCGCCTCGTGTTCGAAGCGAAAGGCGTCAGCAAGCGCTTCGGCGGCGCGCCAGTCGTGCGCGACTACTCGCAGCGCATTCTCCGCGGCGACCGCATCGGGCTCATCGGGCCGAACGGATCCGGCAAGACGACGCTCCTGCGGCTGCTCGTGGGAGAGTTGGAGCCGGACGCCGGCGAGATCCGGCGAGGCGAGCGGCTGCAGATCGCCTACGTCGATCAGCAGCGCGAGCAACTCGACCCCGAGCGGTCGGTCGTTGACAGCGTCAATGACGGCAGCAACACCCTCATCGTCAACGGCCAGCCGCGACACGTGATGGGTTACCTGGCGGACTTCCTGTCCCCGCGCGAGCGGGCCGAGTCCCCGGTCAAGGCGCTGTCGGGCGGCGAGCGCAACCGGCTCATGCTCGCACGGCTCTTCGCGCGGCCCGCGAACGTGCTGGTGATGGACGAGCCGACCAACGACCTCGACATCGAAACGCTGGAGTTGCTCGAGGAGCTCATCGCCGCCTTCGACGGGACGGTTCTCCTCGTCAGCCACGATCGGGTGTTTCTCGACAACATCGCCACGAGCACGTTGGCGTTCGAGGGTGACGGCCGGGTCGTCGAGTACGTCGGCGGCTACGAGGATTATCTGCGGCAATCGTCCGGGGGTCATTCCGGTAGTGTCCGGCTTCCGCCGGGCGGTCGCCCCAGCCGTGATTCGGGTCGCGTCGAGCTTCAGCCCCACGCCAAACCCGGCCGCGCCAACGTTCGCCGCAGACTCACCTTCAAGGAACGCCGGGAGCTCGAATCGCTGCCGGCGCGGGTCGAGGCGCTCGAGGCCGAGCAGCGACGCCTGCACCTGCAATCGGCCTCACCTGAGTTCTACAAGGACGGCGCGGATCAGATCCGGTCCGTGCTGGCGCGCCTCGAAACCCTGAACGTGGAACTGGAGGCGGCACTGTCCCGATGGGTGGAATTGGAGGAAAGGCAGAATGAAGAATGAGTGTCCTGTGCGCCCACCAGGCCGGAATGAATCTTGCTCAGGTTCTTAGATTAGATTCTAGCGCCCGGGTTCTGAGGATTTCGCTCTCAGACTTCTGTCAGGCGG
>CAYHSN010000388.1:0-2051 GCA_964359235.1 uncultured Vicinamibacterales bacterium
CGAAGCTCACAGAGCGGAGTCGGGCGACCCTGGACGAAGCTCGAAGAGCGGAGTCTGGGGGACCCCGCCGATGACGAGGGAAGATGGCCGTCCTGCGTCCGTATCCGTTCGGCGCGCTCGTCCGGCGCGCGTGCCGTGAGATCGAAGAGAAGCGGTCGCTGTTCGATCTGCCGATCGACCGCGGCTACTTCGGCGACCCGGCGCGCGATCTCTCGGTCAGGTTCCACGGGCATCTCGCCTCTTCGCCATTCGGCCCGGCCGCCGGCCCGCAGTCGCAGCTCGCGCAGAACATCGTGCTCGCGTGGCTCGGCGGCGGCCGCATCATCGAGCTCAAGACCGTCCAGATCGACGACGAGCTGACCATTCCGCGGCCGTGCATCGACATGCAGACGGTCGGGTACAACGTCGAGTGGTCGCAGGAGCTGAAGCTCGAGGCGTCGATTGAGGAGTACGTGAAGGCGTCGATGTTGATCGAGATCCTCGTGGCGAGCGGGCGGCTGCCGCTCGCGCCCGGCTTCGATCGCGTGATCTTCGACATGAGCGTCGGCTACGACCTGGCGGGCATCCGGAGCGAGCGCGTGCAGGCGTTCATCCGCGAGATGCTCGACGCGAGTTCGCTGGTCGATCGGTTGCGGCGCGAGATTCCGGACGAGTACCGGCGGTTCCGCGACCTGCCGTTCACCACGCGCGTCTCCGACACGCTCACGCTCAGCACCTTCCACGGTTGTCCGCCGGACGAAATCGAGCGCATCGTCGACTTCCTGTTGCGCGAGAACGGTCTGCACGGCATCGTCAAGCTGAACCCGATGCTGCTGGGGCCGGTCGAGACAACGCGCCTGCTGCACGACGCGCTCGGCTACCGCGAGATCCGCGTGCCCGACCGCGCGTTCGAGCGCGACACGACGTGGGATCAGATGGTCGGGTTCGTCGGACGCCTCGGCGACACCGCCGCGTCGCTCGGTCTTGGCTTCGGCGTCAAGTTCACCAACACGCTCATCGTCGAGAATCATCGCGACTTCTTTCCGGCGGCTGAGAAGGAGATGTATCTGTCGGGCCCGCCGCTGCACGTGCTGGCGATGCAGCTCGTCGGGCGGTTCCGGCGCGAGTTCGGCGACCGCTATCCGATCTCGTTCTCGGCCGGGATCGACCGGGTGAACTTCCCGGACGCGGTGGCGCTCGGGCTGGTGCCCGTCACGGTGTGCACGGATCTCCTGAAGCCGGGAGGCTACGCGCGCAGCCGGGGGTACTTCACGCAGCTGACGAACCGCATGTGCGCGGTGGGCGCGAAGACGATCGACGAGTTCGTGCTCGAGGCGTACGGGCTGGCTGGGGAGGCGCTCGACGTGTCCGAGGCCCGGTTGCGGAACACGGCGCTGTATGTCGAGCGCGTCGCGAGTGACCCGCGCTACGCCGAGTCGCGCAACCGCAAGGTCCCTCGCAAGATCGGGCGCCACCTGAAGCTCTTCGACTGCATCAGTTGCGACAAGTGCGTTCCGGTCTGCCCGAACGACGCGAACTTCACGTTCGTGCTCTCGCAGGTGGCGATCCCGATCGTCAAGCTGCGGCGGGACGGTGCGGTCTGGTCGTCGCGGACGGACGGCTCGCTGCGCATCGAGGAGCCGCACCAGATCGGCAACGTCGCCGATTTCTGCAACGACTGCGGCAACTGCGACGTGTTCTGCCCGGAGGATGGCGGGCCGTACGTGATCAAACCCCGGTTCTTCACGAGCGCAGAGGGTTGGGAGCAGGATCGCGCGCGCGACGGCTTCCATGTGTCGCGGCGCGAGGGGCGTGACCTCGTGCTGGGACGCTTCGCGGGCTGCGAGTACCGGTTGGAGATCGAGGGCGGCCGCGTCCGCTACGCGGGCGAACACTTCCGGCTGAGCTTTGAAGAAGTGGATCCGGTTGGTACGATGACGGGCGAGGTGACGGGCGAGGTCGATCTGACGTACTTCCACATCATGAACGGGCTCAGGCGGGCGCTCCTCGCGCCAACCGAAGTCAATTATGTCAATTGCCTGTGAGGGGTGAAGATGTGAGGATGTGAGGAT
>CAYHSN010000388.1:2151-3839 GCA_964359235.1 uncultured Vicinamibacterales bacterium
CGAAGTCAATTATGTCAATTGCCTGTGAGGGGTGAAGATGTGAGGATGTGAGGATGTGAGGATGTGAGAATTTGAGGATGTGAGAATTTGAGAATGTGAGAATTTGAGAATCCAAGGTCTGGGGGTGAGGATCCCTGGAATTAGCGAAGTCTCAAAGTCTCAAATTCTCAAATTCTCAAATTCTCAAACTCTCAAATTCTGCATACGGCTGTCCATGACACAGACACTCCTTCGTGCGGTGACGGCGCTCGCCGACTCCTACACCCCCGAGATGGTGACGTTTCTTCGCGACATGATCGCCATTCCATCCGAGAGCACGTGCGAGCAGGACGTCATCGCGCGCGTCCGCGCCGAGATGGAACGTGCCGCCTTCGACGAGATCAGGATCGACGGCCTCGGCAACATCCTTGGCCGCGTCGGCAGCGGCAACACCGTCGTCGCGCTCGACGGGCACCTCGACACGGTCGGTGTCGGCGATCCGTCCACCTGGACGCGCGATCCCTACAAAGGTGAGCTGAAGAACGGCATCATTTACGGCCGCGGCGCCGGCGACCAGGAGGCCGGCATCGCCGCGGCGGTCCACGGCGCGCGTATCGCGAAGGAACTGCGCCTGCTGGATGACGTGCAGCTCTGGGTGACCGGCACGGTGATGGAGGAGGACTGCGACGGGTTGTGCTGGCAGTACATCCTGCGCGAGAAGGTGCTCGCGCCCGACGTCGTGGTGATCACCGAGCCGACCAACCTCGGCGTCTACCGTGGGCATCGCGGCCGCATGGAGATGGAGGTGCGGACGCAGGGGTTGTCCGCGCACGGCTCGATGCCGGACCGCGGCGTCAACGCCGTGTACACGATGGCGCCGATCGTCGCCGACATCGAGCGGCTGAATCAGCGCCTGTCGGCAAAGCCCGACGCGTTCCTCGGCGCCGGCACCGTGACGATCGCGGAGATCTGCTCGACGGCGCCGTCGCTCTGCGCGGTGGCCGACAGTTGCACCATCCATCTCGACCGGCGGCTGACGCGCGGCGAGACGCTGGAGTCGGCGGTTGCCGAGATCCAGGCGCTCGAGAGCGTGCAGCGCGCGGGCGCCGTCGTGACGGTGCTCGACTACGCGCGCGCGTCGTACACGGGGCTGACGTATCCGACGAAGAAGTACTATCCGACGTGGGTGCTCGAGGAGAGCGAGCCCGCGATTGTCGCGGCGGCCAGCGCGGCCGAGCACGCGCTCGGCGAGCGCCCGCGCATCGCGCGCTGGAACTTCTCGACCAACGCCGTCGCGACCTGTGGGATGTTCAAGGTCCCGACGGTCGGCTTCGGACCGGGCCACGAGATCTACGCGCACACGCCGGAGGACCAGTGCCCGGTCGCGCACTTGACCGCCGCGGCGCGGTTCTATGCGCTGTTCCCGCGCGCGTTCGCGGCTGAAGCCGGACACGACAAATGTCCTGTCGGGGGCACAGGGCTTCAGCCCTGTGTTCGGTGAGGGACTACAGATGACGCTCGATCACATTCGCGACAAGATTGCGACGCTCGGCACGCTCGACGCCGATCTCCACAACCGCGACTTCCTCCTGACTTGGGAGCAGAGCGAGGCGGCGATCCGGTTCGTCCTGCTGGCCGCCGAGGTTCTGGAGGACGTCGCGCGGGCCGGCCTGTCGGCGCGCGCGTTCGACACGGGCCTCGGCATCTCG
>CAYHSN010000389.1:0-3826 GCA_964359235.1 uncultured Vicinamibacterales bacterium
CGTGCCGCAGGTCCCACACCACGCGGTTGATGCCACGCCTGGCCGGCGCGTCGAGCGTGCGGATCGGCTTCCCGCTCGCATCGTGAATCGTCAACGCCGGCGCCGCGCCCTCGGCCTTCAGGTAGTAGTCGATGATCGCGCCCGCTGGCGGGTTCTGCCCTCGGAAGATCATGTCGCCCTGGTGCGCCTTCGGATTCGAGTAGCGAATCATCTCCGCCGGCTCGATCGAGAACAGATGCGCGTCCGAGCCGACGACCGCGGGCGTCAGCTCCTGCAACGCGCCGATGTTGTCGAGAATCCAGACGCCCCGCCCGTGCGTCGCGAGCACCAGGTCGTTGTCGCGCGGGTGGATCGCGAAGTCGTTCACGGGCACCGTCGGCAGATTGTTCTTGAGCTGAATCCAGTGCGGCCCGCCGTCGTAGGTCAGGAAGAAGCCGAACTCGGTGCCGATGTAGACGAGATTCGGATTCTTCGAATCCTCGTGCACGGCCTTGACGACGCGCTCGGCGGGCAGATCGCCGGCGATCGATGTCCAGGTCTTGCCGTAGTCGGTCGACGTGAAGAGATAGTTGGCGTAGTCGTCGCTCGCATGATTGTCGAACGCGGCGTAGACTGCGCCTTCGGCGTACCGTGACGCCTCGACGCCAGACACCCAGGAGTGTTTCGGCAGCCCGGGGATGTTCCCGGCCACGTTCGTCCACGTCCGCCCGTCGTCGCGCGAGACCTGCAGGTTGCCGTCGTCGGTGCCGACCCACAGCAGGCCCGCCGTGATCGGCGATTCGGAGATTGCGGTGATCGACGGATAGTACGGCACGCCATCGTCCAGCGACAGCGTCGTCGGGCCCGGTTTCTGGTCCATGATCCAGAGCGTGCTGCGATCGACGCCGGTCGTCAGATCGCCGAGCGACGTCCACGTGTCGCCGCGATCGGTGCTCTTCCACAGATGCCGCGCGCCGGCGTAGACGGTCTTCGGATCGTGCTTCGACAGGATGAACGCGGCGTCCCAGTTCGCCGGCTCCATCGCGTTCCCCAAGAGCGGCGCCTTCACGCCCGGCTGGCCCCAGGTCTTCCAGTTGCGCCGATCCGCGATGTGCCCCCTCGGATCGCCCGGCCGGATGTCGGTCACCTCGCCGCTCTCGAGGTTGACGCGCGTGAGCCCGAGAAACTGCGACGCGCTGTAGACCGTGCGCCAGTCGGTCGGGTCGATCAGGTTGAAGAACCCGTCGCCGCCGCCCACGCGGGTCCACTCTTCGTTGAGGATGCCTTGCGACGAATACGTCGCGCTCGGCCCGCACCAGCTTCCGTTGTCCTGCAGGCCGCCGCAGATCCAGAACGGCTTCCGCATGTCGACACCGACCCGGTAGAACTGGCTCACCGCGAGCGACGTCACGTACAGCCACTTGAGCCCGCGGTCGTACGAGATCCCCAGGCCGCCATCATCGCCCTTCATCACGTGGTTGGAGTCGCGCGGGTCCACCCAGACGATGCGGTCGTCGCCGTGCAGCGTCTGACGCGGCGCCGTGAACGTCTTCCCGCCATCGTCGGAGAAGCTGTACGCGTTCAGCATGTAGATGCGCTGGTCGTCGTTCGGATCGACGAGAATCTGGCTCGCGTACATCGGCCGCGGGTTCCAGTCGCTCATGAACGTCCAGTTCTCGCCGCGGTCCTCCGAGCGATACACGCCCGCCTTGCGCTCTTCGTACGCGGTCGAGGCGGTGTAGCGCAGCCCCTGCTCGAGGCAGATGTAGACGATGCGCGGATCCTTGCGGTAGATGGAAATGCCGATGCGGCCCCGGTCGCCCTGCGGAAGGCCTGCCGTCAGCTTCTTCCACGTCTTGCCGGCGTCGGTCGACTTCCAGAGCGCGCTGCCCTGGCCGCCGCCGTGAAATCCGAACGCGCGGCGCTGCCGCTGGTACGACGCGGCGTAGAGAAGGTTCGGATTGGACGGATCCATCGCCACGTCGACGACGCCGGTGAGCTCGTCGACCTGAAGAACCGGCGCCCAGCTCTTCCCGCCGTCGAGGCTCTTGAAGAGACCTCGCTGGGTGTTCGGGCCCCACAGGTGCCCCATCCCCGCGACGTAGACGATGTCGGGATTGGTGGGATGGAGCACGATGCGTCCGATGTGGTGCGTCTCGTCGAGCCCCATGTTCGTCCACGTCTTGCCCGCGTCGATCGACTTGTAGACGCCGTCGCCCCACGACGAGCTCTGGCGGTTCGCGCGCTCGCCCGTGCCGACCCAGACGAGGTTCGGGTTCGACTGCGAGACCGTCACGGCGCCGATCGAGTGCACGGACTCCTTGAAGAAGACCGGCTCGAACGTGACGCCGTTGTCGGTCGTCTTCCAAAGCCCGCCCGTGGCGGTCGCGACGTAGAACGTGTACGGGTTCGACTCGACCACCGCCAGATCGACGACGCGGCCGCTCATGTTGGCGGGGCCGATGTTGCGCAGCTCGAGACCGGCGAAGACCGCCGCGTCGAGCGGGGCCTGCTGGGCCCGGGCCGTCGCGCGCCACGCCCAGGGGGCGCCGGCGAGGGCGACGAGTGCCAGGATGAAGAGAAGAGTCCGAAGGATTCGGGTCACGCCAGCCTCCAGGGAGCGAGAGAGTGCGCGCTGATTATGAACCGAAGTGCCGGATTGAGGCGTGGGGCGTGGGGCTTGGGGCTGTGACGAGCCCGACTGGAAACCCGACTTGACCGGTCGGACTTAGGACGTTAGACTGCGAATACAGGGTTTGCGAACGTTCTCATTTCAAGGGCCCCGAGTCCCGAGTCCCGAGTCCCGTCATGATCCAGTCTTTCGTCATCACCCTGCGCGAAGGTCTCGAAGCGTTTCTCATTGTCGCCATCAGCCTGGCGTATCTCCGAAAGACCGATCGGCGCGCGCTCGTGCCCGCGGTGCACTGGGGGATCGCCGCGTCGATCCTGTTGAGCATCGGCGCCGGACTCCTGCTGCAGCGCGCGCGCAATCAGGCGCTCTGGGAAGGCGTGCTCGCGGTCGTGGCCGCGGTGCTGGTCGCGTCGCTCACGGTGCACATGTGGCGCGCGGCGCGCCGCATGAAACGCGATATCGAGGGACGCCTCGAGCAGTCGGCCGAAAAGACCGGCGCGGCGGCGTTTGCCGGCGTGTTCCTGTTCACGCTCGTGATGATCACGCGGGAAGGCATGGAGACGGCGTTGCTCATGAACGCGCTCCTGTTCCAGGTGAAGTCGCCGCAGATTATCGCGGGCGCGGCGGGCGGCACCTTCGTCGCGGCGTTCGTGGCGTGGCTGTGGTCGCGCTACGGACACCGTGTGAATCTCGCGCGGTTCTTCCAGGTGACCGCGGTCTTCCTCCTGGTGTTCGTGGTCCAGCTTCTCGTCTACGGGTTCCACGAGCTGACCGAGGCGAACATCTTGCCCTACAGCGAGCCGCTGCACTGGGCAACCGAGCCGTACGGTCCGGACGGGCAGTACGGGAAGTACCTCACGTACATGCTGGTCGTGTTGCCAGCGACCTGGTTGGCGGTGTCGGCGTGGCTGAATCCACGACGAGCCGCGGCGACGATCAGGCGGTGACGACAAGGCCGCCTGAAGGCGGCCCCCACGTACTTCCTGTGGATGGCGTTGGCTGGGGCCCCCCTCGTCAATCGACAATCGGCAATCAGCAATCGACAATCGTCAATCGTCACTCCTTCTTCTGTGGTCCTTCCGTGGTCCTTCCGTGGTCCTTCTGCGGTCCTTCCGTGGTCCTTCTGTGTTACCTTCCCTCCAGCAGGGTTCCTCGTTCACCAGCAGGGCTGTGTCCATGACCAAACAGATGTGGCGCTCGGCGCGGCTGGCCGCG
>CAYHSN010000390.1:0-3816 GCA_964359235.1 uncultured Vicinamibacterales bacterium
TGCGGCGTGATGCGCCGCGCTCGAACGGACGCTTCAACGTCCGCGTAGTCGTAGCTGCGCTTGCCGCACACCGACCACCTGCACTGAGGCCTGAAACCCCGGACGGTTTTCGGGGTGGTCCTCGGTGCCCGGAGGTCATCCATGGCACGAAAGAAGAGCGGTGAGCGCGTTCAGCGTCGCCCCTACACGGATGAGGAGAAAGCAAAGGCAGTCGCGGACGCCAAGGCGATGGGCGTCAACGCTGCAGGGCGAAAGCACGGTGTCCACCAGACCAACGTGAGCCGCTGGCTCGCTGCGGCCAAGCGGACGGAGCTGGGCGGCCCGACGAAGGGCCTGGGTCCAGACGACGAGTCAGGGACCGTTGACGCGGCGCCTTCGACTAGCGCAGCAGGCGGCGATTTCAAGCTCGGCCGCCCAGCGAAGGCCGCGGCCCGGACGAGTCGTGCACGCCGCTCGAGTGCTCAGCGCGACGCGGCCGTGACTGCCAGGCGGAAGGCCGTCGCGAAGAGTTACACCCCGAGCGAGAAGGCAGAGATTCTCGAGGACGCCGCCGCCCATGGGGTCACCGCGGCCCACGAGAAGTTCAAGGTCAGCCGCTTCACCATCTACGACTGGCAGCGAAAGGTCGCGCGGGCCGCCGCGGGCAAGGGCAGCTCCCCCACAGCCGGACCGGCGCCGAAGGACATCGAGGCCCGGCGCGACCAGGAGATCCTCGGCGAGTGGAAGAAGAATCCCGGCCTCGGGCCGAGCCAGATCCGAAACCAGCTCCGCAGAAGGAGCGTCAAGGTCGCAGTCCACACGGTCCGCAAGGTGATGGAGGACGCGGGCTATCGACCGCCGAAGGTTGAGCGTCGGGCCCACGACCAGCGATTCGAAGCGGTGCGCCCGAATCACATCTGGCACCTCGACTTCCTTCAGCGCCACATCAACCGAGCCTCGACGTTCACGCTCATCATTCTCGACGACTGCTCGCGGTACGCCGTCGGCCACGGGGTCGACGATGCCGAGCGCGCGAATCTGGTCATCGAGACCTTCGAGGAAGCCGTGCGTCGTCACGGGCGCCCTGAGATCGTCCTCCACGACCGGGGCGCGGCGTTCTGGTCGTGGCGCGGGATCTCGCGCTTCACCGCGCTCCTCACCGAGATGGGGATCGACCAGATCCCCGCCGAGCACAAAGAGTGGAATGGCAAGCTCGAGGTCTTCAACGCCAACATCCAGAAGGAGCTCTTCGACGTTCACCGGTTCTACGACCTGGCCGAGATGCGGCGGCGACTCGCGGCCCACCTGGCCTGGTACAACCACCAGCGGACGCACCACGCGCTCGGCGGGCTTCTGGTCCCAGCCGACCGGTTCTATGGCCGCACCGAGGAAGTCCTCGCGCGCATCGAGGCCGGTGCCGGTCGCGAGCTCGGCGACGGACTCGACCTCCGGCAGCGGTCTCTCGAGCTGTTCAAGGTCGTAACCCAGAACGGCGTCCCCGAGGTCTGGCTCATGGGCAAGAAGATCCTCGACCTCAGCACATAGGTGAGGCGGTTCGTCACGGGATCGGGCATGGAGAATTTGCCAAAACCCAAGTCGACCCCGGACGAACCTTGCCTGACATAGCCGAGAAATCTCCCGTAGTCTCCCCTCTGTTGATCGCTGGCCTGCTCCTCGCGGCCCGCGGGCACCTCCGCCAGCTCGACCTCCCGTGTCCGAGCGTAGACGCGATCCTCGCGGCCACGAGCGCGGGCAGGGCTCGCGCCTACGAATACATGAAAGTGATCCTCGAGCTCCTGCCGAGCCTGAGTCGACCCCCTGGGCGGCCGCCGGCGGCTCCTCCAACGCCACCGCCGCTCGAGACGCAAGCCATCAGGCTCGATGTGCTCCGTTTCATCATCGCGCATCCTGGCTGCGTCCACGGCGGTCCCGAACGCAGGCGCTACGGTGACGTCTTCCGACGTTTCGTCCTCGAGCTTCGCCGTGAGCATCGCGATGTCCCGAAGGTCGCCTTCTCGGAGGCCATCGACGTGCCGCTCGGGACGGTTGAGGAGTGGCTGGCGGACGCCCCCGATGAGGACGAGCCCGTCGTGGATGAGCAAGAGAAGACGAGCGAGACGGACCGTGCCGTGGCTGCCAAGCGGGTCGAGAGCATCCTCGCGGCGTGGGCGAAGTGGCACGGCGACTTCTCGGACTTCTGCAAGCACGCGCAAGACAGCTTGCGCATTCCGTATGGACGAACATTCATCGCGGACCTGCTCGAAGCTGAAGGTGTCCGCCGTCCGCGACGCCGTCCTGGCCGCTCTCCCGACGAGCAGGCGCTCAGGAATCGCTTCGTGACCTTCTTCCCAGGCGCGCAGTGGGTCGGCGACGGTACGCAACTTAGCTTGCACATCAACGGAGTCGGCCACACCTTCAACCTGGAGCTCGACGTCGATCCCGCGAGCGGCGCGCTTGTCGGGGCGTCCGTCAGCGATGAGGAGGACTCAAATGCCGTCATCGACGCCTTCGACGACGGGGTCGAGACCACGGGTGCGGCGCCGCTGGCCCTCTTGCTGGACAACCGCCCGTCGAATCTCACCGACGAGGTCGAGAAAGCGCTGGGGTCGACCATCCGAGTCAGGTCGACGCTGGGGCGGGCTCAAAACAAGGGCCACGTCGAGGGCGCCTTCGGGCTCTTCCAACAGGCCGCACCACCGTTGGTGATTACGGTGGACACGGAGCGTGAGCTCGCACGTGCGTGCCTGACCCTCGTGGTCCAAATGTGGGGTCGAACGCTGAACCACCGACCGCGCCCGAAGCGCGGAGGGAAGACACGCGCGGAACTCTACCAAGAGGCCAAGCCGACGCCCGAGGATATCGAGCGGGCACGTGCAGCCCTCGATGAGCGGCGCAAGATACAGGAACAGGCAGACCGCACACGACGCGCTCGCCAAGACCCGCTCGTCCGCGCGCTCCTAGACGTCGCCTTCGTGCGCCTCGCGCTCCTCGACCCTGACGGGAACATCCGCGCCGCGATCGCGTGCTATCCGCGCGACGCGGTCCTCGCTGGCATCGCCACCTTCGAGGGGAAGCGAGCAGCCGGCAGGCTTCCGCCCGGCGTGGACGGGCGCTACTTACTCGGCATCGTCCGCAACATCTCCGACGAGGACGAGGGCGTGCAGATCGCTGACGCTCTCCTGCGCGCTCGACTCGAAGCTCGAGATCACGTGCTCGCCGGGCTCCAGACGGCACTGGCCGCGATCACTGGGGCCTCGCCTTTCCCTCCCCAGCGCATCGACGCGGCGCTCGATAGTGCACTCTCGAGCGATCGGCTCATCGATCGCCTCTTCTGGCTCGGTGCCGCTGCGAACATAATCGCCGCTGCCGAGACCTCAGCGCGGCTCGAGCTTCTCCAGGATGCCGCGCGACGAATCCACGCCTATCACCGCGTGCCCTACGCCGACCGACTCGCCGCCCATCGAAACCTCCTCGCGAGAGTGGTTCCGGTCGAGTGAACTCGGCGAGTGCATGTCAACTTGCAGTCAGGACCAACGCGGCAATGAGGCGTTGAGCGGCTCTGCGCTCGACGCCTCGTTGCCGCAATCGCGCCGCCTCGAACTTCCGCCTGGTCCACTGCGCCCACGTGCGGCGCGAAGCCGCCCCTGCCAGGTGGGTGACCACGCCGGGATGCCTGCCACCTCACACCGCCGGGTCCGTCCGCCGTTCTTAGCCGGTAGGTGTTTGACAACCGCACCTATGGTCTCGCTTTCGAGTGAGATACCGCCCCCCCAGTGCTGAGCGCCCCCGCATCGCTGCCGCAGCCCCAGATGATCATCTCCGCGCCCGTACAAACGG
>CAYHSN010000391.1:0-3812 GCA_964359235.1 uncultured Vicinamibacterales bacterium
GGTTGTCGTAGGGCGCGACTTCAGTCGCGCCGATCTCGGGCCGGTCATCGAAAGATCAGGAATCCCTCACGACTCCTCAGGGTCAGCCGCCGTATTGTCAAGGCCGAACCTTCAACACGGAGGCTGCCATGAGACCCCGGTCGATCGTCTTCGCCGTTGTCGCGCTGGTGCTAGCGTCGCCTGTCGCCGCGCAGGGCACGCAGCCGACCGATCCGCAACCGGCCGTCTCGATCGAGATCCCGCCGCCGGATGTCACGCAGGAACTTCGGCTCCGAGATGGATCGCGGCTCTACGGCCGCGTCGCCGCGATCGACGGCGACCGCGTCGTGTTCCGAACCACCGCCGGCGCGGACCTGACGGTCGGGCGCGCCGACATCACGTCGCTCCAGATCGCCGAGGGGCGGATCGTGAAGGGCGAATTCTTTCCGAGCGATCCGAACGCGACGCGCCTGTTCTTTGCGCCGACGGGACGTTCGCTGCCGAAGGGCCGCGGCTACTTCGGCGTGTTCGAGTTCCTGATGCCGTTCGTTCAGGTCGGCATCACCGACCGCATTTCGGTTGGCGCCGGCACGCCGCTCATCTTCGGCTTCGAGGACGGCCGCCCCTTCTGGGTGACGCCCAAGGTCCAGCTTCATGACGGACGCCGCGTGAAGGTGGCAGCCGGGCTCCTTCACTTCTTCATCACGGGAGACGAAGGGCGCTTCGGCATCGCCTACGGCGTCGCCACGATTGGCGCCGGTGATTCGGCGGCTACGATCGGCGTTGGCTATGCCTACGCCCGGGACGATGGCGACGACCACGGCGATGGGCGCGCGATCGTCGCGATGGCGGGCGGCGAGCGCCGCGTGAGCCGGCGCGTCAAGTTCCTGACCGAGAACTACATGTGGGACGGCGGGGGCCTGCTGAGCGGCGGCGTGCGTTTCCTCGGTGAGCGGCTGTCAGCCGATGTCGGCCTCGTCGTCCCGCTCAACGCGGAGACGTTCTTCGCCTTCCCGGTCGTGAACTTCGTCTGGGTGTTCTGAACCGCCGATTCGCGCTACCATGACGCGCGTGAGACGGACGCGCGCCTGGGTCCCGGCCCTCCTTCTTTTCCTGCTCTCGGTTTCGATCGGGATCGCGGACGACCGCAACCTCGGCCGCGCCGAGGAAATCGCCGACGGCGTCCGCTTGTACCGCCTGATCGATCGACGGCTGGTCGATCCGCCCGCGCCCATGAGCGTGAGCCTTCTGCGGCTCGATCCGTCCAAGGTCGATCTGCGCAGCGTGCTGGCGTTCGATCGCGTGATGGGCACGGAGACCGTGCTCGACATGAGCGTCAGGCACCGCGCCGTGGCGGGCGTCAACGCGGGTTTCTTCGGGCCGAACGGGGATCCGGCCGGCCTGCTCAAGATTGGCGGCGAGCTGGTGAGCGAGATGACGCGCCCGCGCGGCGCGGTGGGAATCCCCGCGCCAAGCCCGGGACCGCTGCGCCTGCTGTTCGATCGCGTCACGGCCGACATCACCGTCCGATTCGAGACGAGCGACGGCGTGCAAGTGGTCGCGGCGGCCGCCGTCGACACGCTCCAGCAGCGCGATCGCCTCACGATCTACACACCGCGCTACCACGAAGACACGCGCACGACCGGCGGCATCGAGTGGGTTGTGCGGGGCCGTCCCCTGAAGGTCGTCGAGCGGCGCGACGGCGTCGGGCACACGCCGATTCCGCGCGACGGACTCGTGTTGTCGTACGGCGCCCAGGCGCCGCCATCACCGCTCGATCGCCTCGTCGCGGGCCAGGACGTGCAGGTCGTCCCGCGGTACACGACGCTCCTCGGCACGGATCCCAGCCGCTGGCAGGGCGCGCGCGACATCGTCGGGGGCGCGGGTCTGCTGATGCTCGACCGACACGCGATCGACGACTGGGCGTCTGAGGATCTGCGCGCGGGATTCGAGACGGAGCGCCACCCGCGCACGCTGATCGGCGTCGACGACCACGGCGAGATCTGGCTCGTCGCCGTCGACGGCCGCCAGCCGGATCACAGCGTCGGCATGAACTTCCGCGAGCTGCAGCGGCTCGCCCAGCGCCTGCGGCTGGCCCACGTGCTCAATCTCGACGGCGGCGGATCGACGACGATGGTCGTGCGCGAGAAGATTGTGAACCGCCCGTCCGACCTGCAAGGGCCGAGAAAGGTCAGCGACGCGCTGATCGTGCTGCCGCGCGGTCGCGGGAATCGTGGCGCTGGACTCTAGCGCGGCACGCCGCGATCGCGCCCACGAAGCGGGGCCACGAAGGCACGAAGACACGAAGATCCGAAGATCCGACCACACGAGAATGCGGAAGAGTCGCCAGGGTGGTCCTTCGTGCCTTCGTGTCTTCGTGGCTGACGTGTTAGGGTCAGTGAATCCTCTCTACTGGCAGGCGACGCGCTTCATCGGAACGTCGACGCCGCGCACGGCGCCATCGCGTGTGCCTTCAACGCGGGCGACGAGCGAGCCATCGGCCTGCAGGCGATAGATGATCCGCTGGGGGAAATCGTGCTGGAGATTCTCAAACACCGCTTCGCGCGCGAGCGCGGCCGCGTCGCTCGTCAGCCTGAATGAGGTTTCGGCTTGGCCCGACGGCCGCGCGACGTAGAACACGCCGGCGTCCTCCCGGCGGATCTGCAGGAACTCGTGCTCGACCGCGCGGTCGCCGGCCACCGTGCGGCCCATGCCGATGAGCATGCCGCCGCGCGGCGCCATCCACTGCTCCTCGATCATCCGATCGCCCGTCGCGCTCTGCCAGCAGCCTGCGAGCCAGCCGAGCGCGGACAGATCGGCGGCCGCCGCGACGCCAGCGGCCCGCGCCTGCGCGCGCGCCTGTTCGATCGCGCCGAGCTCGTACTTGATCTGGTCGCGAATCGCATTCAGTTCGCCGTCGCGCCTGGCGTCGACCGCGCCCTTGATGGCCTTCCTGGCGAGCCACTCCACGCCCTTCCACATCACCGCGGCCTGGAGCACTTCGGCGGCGCCGAACCCGGCCGAGCTGTACAGTTCCTTCGGCGTCACCATGTCCAGGAATTCCCGGTGCGTGGGCCCCGAGAACGGAACAGGTCCGTTCACGAGATCGAAATCCTGGAGGAAGGTCTCGAAGGTCGGCTTGCCGACGACCTCGAGGTAGAAGCGCGGGATGTCTTCTCGCCTCCGCGGGACGAGCTGGAGTGTCGATTCCTTCTCAAGGCCTTTGCGGATGCGATCGAGCGAGACCGGGAGATCGGCGTTCACCGCCGCCGGCGGCGTCTGCGCGATCGCAGGAGGCGACGCGAGCGTGACGAGCAGGGCAACGGCGATGACGATCGCGGCCAGCCGGGTCATAGCGCTCTCTACCGTCAGACGCCGAAGGTTCCGAACTGGTCTCTCTTCCCAGCCCCCTCGGCTATTCCCCCAGCACCTGTACCACGAGCCGCCGGCTGCGCGGGCTCGTGTCGAACTCGACGAGCACGATCTGCTGCCACGTGCCGAGAACCAGTGCGCCGTCCTGAAACGGCACGCTGAGAGATGGTCCCAGCATCGCCGCCCGAACGTGGCTCGAGCCGTTGTCGTCGCCCCAGCGCAGGTGATGCGCGTAGTCGGCGTCGCGCGGGGCGATCGCCTCGAACGCCCGGTTGAAGTCCGCGACGGCGCCCGGCTCGTACTCGATCGTCGTGACGCCGGCGGTCGATCCCACGACGAAGACCGTTGCGACGCCGACGGACACGCCAGACTCCCGAACCGCGCCGCCGACGAGGTCGCTGATGTCGCGGACGTCGCCCTGGCCTTTCGTCCGAATCTCGCGCGTGAAGGTCGCGACCACG
>CAYHSN010000392.1:0-1691 GCA_964359235.1 uncultured Vicinamibacterales bacterium
CGGCGGCGCCGGCATCTTGTCCTTGCTGTAGCGCGGCAGCATCTCGTCGCGCATCGCGGCGTGATAGACGGCCGCGGCGATCGCGATCGCCGACTTCTTCACATCGTCCTCGACGATCCGTTCGTAGGTGTCGAGGTTGGTGTGCCACGTGTGCGTGCCGTACTCGACCGGGTCCTGGCCCAGGCCGATGCCGGGCAGGCCCGCGGCGTTGAACGAGGTCGAGTCGGTGCCGCCCGTGCGCCGGCTGTCGGTCCAGGTGGCGCCGGCGACGCCGAGATCTTCGAAGGGCGCGAAGATCTCGCGCAGGATCGCCGCGGCTTCCGGCGGGCCGAAGATGCTGGCGCCGCGGATGCGGCCGGTGCCCGAGTCGACGTTGAAGTAGCCGTTGAACGTGGCGAACTCCGGCTTCGGCTCCTCGAACGTCCCGAAGTGCTCCTTCACGTAGGCTGCCGATCCGAGCAGCCCCTGCTCCTCGGCGGCCCACAGCGCCACGCGGATCGTGCGCCGCGGCTTGACGCCGAGCGCCTTCAGGATGCGGGCCGCTTCCATCATGACGGCGCAGCCGGTGGCGTTGTCGGTGGTGCCCGTCGCCGCGTGCCACGAGTCGAGGTGCCCGCCGAGCATCACGACCTCGTCCTTCTTGTCGGTGCCCGGGATCTCGGCGATCACGTTGTAGGTCGTCTTGCCCTCGGGGTAGTCGCGATTGACGATCGTGACTTCCAGCTCGACGGGGGTGCCGTCCTCACTGATGCGCCAGATCCGGCCGTAGTCCTCGTTGCGGAGGATGAGCGTCGGCACGACCTTCGTCGTGTCGAACGAGCGGTTGTTGAACGCGCGGATCTGCCCGTGCGCGCGGCCGGCGTCGTTGAGGCGCACGGCGGCGCCGTTCGCGACGAGAAACGCGTCGAGTTGATCGCCGACCTCACGCGCCGACAGCCGCTTCGGACCTTCGGGCGGCTTCGGCGCCGGCGGCGGCCCAGGCGGCGTGGGCTGCACGCGCGCCGGATCGTACTGCTGCCGCACCTGGTCATAGTCTCGCCGCTTCGCGGGCGGGTTGAAATCGACGGAAACCACGGTCGGTTTGCCGACGAGGACGATCTTGCCCTTGACGTCGGCCTTGATCTTCTCGAAGTACGCCGTCAGCTCCTCCTGCGTGGGGCCCAGCGGCTGCGGCTGCGCGACGATCCCGGGCGGCGGGCCGCCGGGGCCGGCGGGGATCGCGGGCGGCGGCGCCAGCGGCCCCTGGGGCAGCGCCATGCGAAAGACCTGCGCCTTCACGGTGCCGCTGGTGGACGGTGTCCACGCGAGCACTTCGGCGACGAGCGTGTCCGTGTAGGGCGCGGTGACGTAGGCCGAGTGGCGCTCGTTCAGCCAGCCCGGGCGCCCGAAGTCCAACGGCTCCAGGTGTGCGTTCTCGAGCCCCCACGCCTGCATCTGTGTGATGGCCCAGTCGGCGGCCGCCTTGTAGTTGGGCGATCCGGTCAGCCGCGGGCCGTGCACGTCGGTCAGATAGTGCAGCGTCCGCATGATCTGGGAGTTGTCACGGCCTTCCTTGCGAATCTTCGCGTTCATCGCGTGATCGATCCGCTCCTCAGCCAGCGGAGCGACGGACATGAGCAGGCCGAGTGCCAGCACGGTGAGCAGCAGCTTGCGCAACATGAAACCTCCCGCGTTCGGGCCCGGAAAGGGCC
>CAYHSN010000392.1:1791-3807 GCA_964359235.1 uncultured Vicinamibacterales bacterium
AGGTGCACCCCCGGAATCGCCTGGCGCAGCACGATCCGCACGGGCGACGCGGCGGGCCGTTTGACCGCGATGGCGCCCAGATGATCGGGCGTGACGCGCAGGTGCGCGAACTGCCAGGCGGCGGGGTCGTCGCCGATCGCGGGTCCGAACGACACTGCGGTCCCGCCATCGGGTGCGACGTTGAACGCGACCTCGGCGAGCGGCAGCGAGATCCCGGCGCCGCGCGCCTTCAGATACGCCTCCTTCAACGTCCAGTACTCGAAAAACGCGCGCCGGCGGTGCTCATCGTTCAGTCGCTCGAGCGAGGCGGTTTCGGATCGCGCGAAGAAGCGCCGCGCGAGCTTCTCGAGGTCCGTGCGGCGTCGCAGGTCTTCGACGTCGAGGCCGAGATCGTCGGTGAGCGTCACAGCACAGGCGGCGAGGCCCGTCGTGTGCGACAGGTTGAAGCGGAGCGTGGGTGCGCCGGCGGGTCCGGCGATTTCGGGCCGGCCGTGCTCGGTCTCGCGGAAGCGCCACGCCTCGGGCGCGACGTCTGCGTGTCGCGAGAGCGTCACGCGCGCGAGCGACCACGCCACGAGCCGATCGTGACGGTCCGTGTCCGACGCGGGCCGTCCGATGCGCGCGAGATCGTCTGTCGACAACCGCGCCCGGCACCGCTCGATCGCCTCGGCGTCAGCGACGAGTTCCAGTTTGGCGTACCAGACTTCAATGATTCCAGGTTCCAATTCCCAAATCCTCAAATCCTCAAATCGTCAGATTCTCCAATTCTCCAATTCTCCAATTCTCAGATTCTCACATTCGCCGCCGGCTCGGCAAAAGATATCGCCACGGCTCGGCCGGAGCAAGCGCGCGTTGCCGGCGCCGGCCGCTTGCATTCCGCGCGCGGGTAAGGCAGAGTGCTCGCGATTCACGCCATGCTCATCCGTATTTTGAAGGGTTTTGGCTTCCCGCTGTTCTTCGGCGTCGCGCTGTTCGCCTCGGCTGGTCGCTTTGACGTCCCGGGGTTCTGGGCGTATGTGCTCGTCGTCGGCCTGGTCTTCCTGCCGGCGGCGGTCTTCTTCCCCGATCCGGATCTGGCACAGGAGCGCCGCAAGCCCGGACCCGGCAGCATCGACGGCGGGCTGCGCAAGGCCGCCGCGTCGCTCTCGATTCTTCATCTCGTCGTCGCGGGCCTCGACGTGGGGCGCTACGGCTGGTCGGCGCCTCCGCAGGTGGGTCTGCAGGCCGGCGCGCTGCTGGGGGTCGCCGGCGGGTACGCCCTCATCGTCTGGTCGATGGTGTCGAACACGTTCTTCTCGCCGGTGGTGCGCATTCAGGTCGAGCGCGGGCACCAGGTCGTGAGGTCCGGCCCGTACCAGTTCGTGCGCCATCCCGGCTATCTGGGCATGGTCGTGGGCTACGCGCTGAGCGGCGTGGCGCTCGGGTCGTGGTGGTCGCTCCTGCCGATGCTCGTGTTTGTCGCACTGGTGCTGCGCCGGGCAGCCGTCGAGGATCGTTTTCTGCACGAGAAGCTGCCGGGCTATCGCGACTACGCGCGCGAGGTGCGGTACCGATTGGTACCTGGAATCTGGTAGGGGGCTGGTCCTTCGACGCCGTCCATCCTGATGGTCGAACCATACATGCGGGCTCAGGGTGCAGGGGTGGCGCACATGCACAAGAGGTTGAACGACTATCGCCTGAAGGGGTAGACTCGGTGGCCGCCTGAACGTCGCCCAGCCGTTCCCGAGCCCGCGGGCCGCGGGGCGCCGCAGCGCGCGGCGGAGTCGTGGCCACGACCGACGGCCTGGTTATCGGATTATCCCGATCTGCGTAACGCCATCCGGCGCCCGGGACGCTGCCGGGGCGTCGGGGCCAAGTCGTTGGAGGATCGGGAGGATGCTTCGCTTTGGCGCTCGCGGTGTAACTGGATACGCTGCATCGCCCGTGGGGTTTATCCGACTATCCTGATCGGTATACTACTTGTTAGCCGGGCCGGAGGCCCGGGAACGTGACCAGTGATGCGACAAGGAGTAGCAT
>CAYHSN010000393.1:0-3797 GCA_964359235.1 uncultured Vicinamibacterales bacterium
CACCGGTTGAAGGAGAGGGCGTCTTCCCCGAATTCACGGCTGCTCATCGGCCTGGCGAACGGGGTACCGGGCAGAGGTCGCATGCGCGTGCGGTGCGCAGCGCGAGCGCACCGCTCGGGCACACCTCCGCACAGCGCCGCGCCACTTCACGCAGCCCTTCCGAGAGCGGCCGGTCGAATGGCACGGCGACGGTCACATCGAAGCCGCGGCCGACGATGCTGACGCCGAGCCGCTCGCCCGCACCCGCCGCGATGCGCACACACGCATCGCACATGATGCACTTTCCGGGCTCGTAGATGATCTCCGGGTGGGAGCCATCCTGCGAGAAGCGCCGGCGGGCTCCGGCGAAGCGGTACGGGTCTGCACCGTATTCGGCGGAGAGGAACCGGACGTGGCAGCAATCCGCCTTGCGGCAGCCACAGGTCAGACACCGGCGCGCCTCCCGGTGCGCGTCGTCATGGGGCAGTCCGCTCTCGATCTCGTCGAAGCTCGCCCGCCGGCGTTCCATGTCGATCTGGGGCAACCGCACCCGCGCGGCCCTTTCAATCGCCCGGAAGATCGCGGCCCGCTCCCGGTCATCGACCGGCCGCATGGCGATGCCCCACGTCGCCGGTTCCCCGATGACCGCCTCGCCTCGTATGAACTGGTCGATCGACGCCGCGGCGATCCGCCCCGCAGCCACCGCGCGAACGGCCAGGTCGGCCCCGAGCACGGCATCTCCGCCGGCGAAGACGCCGCGGAGGTTCGTGGCGAGCGTCCTCGCATCCACCGCAATGCCCAGCTCACTCACCTGCAGGCCTTCCCGCTCGGCAAGCGAGCGTTCAACCGTCCGCCCGATCGCTGCGATCACGGTCGAGCAGCCGATCGTGAATTCGGAGCCGGACACCGGCGCCGGCTGTCGCCGCCCGGACACGTCCGGCTCGCCAGGCTCCAGGCGCTGGCAGGTCAGCCACAACCGGTCGTCGCCGTTCCGCTCGAGCCGGATCGGTGCTACCAGATCGTCGATCTCGACGCCTTCGGCCTCGGCCGCTTCGACTTCCTCCATCAAGCAGGGCACGTCGCGCCGCGTGCGTGGATACAGCACCTTCACGTTCCGCGCGGCCAGCCGGACGGCCGAGCGCGCGCAGTCCATCGCGGCATTGCCGCCGCCGACCACGATGACATCCGTGCCCGGCGCCGGGGGGTTGTCGCTGGCGACCCGCGCGAGAAACTCGATTCCTGAGAGCGCCAGCTCCTCGCCTTCGCACTGGAGGCCCTGCGGTTGCTGGGCGCCAATCGCCAGGAACACCGCATCGTGTGTTCTTCGCAGCTCCTCGAGCGAGAAGTCCTCGCCCCATCGCGAACCCATTCGGAATTCGGCGCCGAGTGTCCGAATCGCTTCGATCTCGGCATCGAGCGCATCCTTGGGCAGTCGGTACGCCGGAATCCCGTACCGCAGCATTCCGCCCGGCGCCGGTGCCGCGTCGAACAGCGTGCACTGATGCCCCTTCTGCTGGAGGAAGTACGCGGCAGCCAGTCCCGCGGGTCCGGCGCCGACGATGGCGACCGATTTGTGAGTGGCGGGTGCGCGTGGCGGGATGAACGGGGCGATGGCCTGCCGGTCCCGATCGGCTGCGTAGCGGTGCAGCGCGCCAATCGCGAGGCCTTCGTCGTGCTCCGAGCGGCGACAGTCCTGTTCGCAGAGTCTCGGGCAGATCCGTCCCAAAGCGCCCGGCAGCGCGAGCCGGTCGGTGATGACCTGCATCGAGCGCCGGGTGTCCTCGGTGGCAATCTCGCGCACGAAACCCGGAATGTCCAGCAGGGCCGGGCACCGCGCCGCACACGGGGCCACACACTCTCCGGCGTGATCGGACAGCAGGAGCTCCAGCGCCACCTTCCGCACACGGCGCACATCGTCGCTGTCGGTCGTGACCACCATGCCCTCGGAGACGGGCAGCGCGCAGGCGGGGGAGAGCGTCCGCCGTCCTTCGACCTGAACTGCGCAGAGAAAACACGACGACACCGGCTCGAGCCCTGTGACGTCACAGAGCGTCGGGATGCGGATCCCCAACTGCCGGGCCGCGTCCAGCACGGTCGTCCCCGGCTCCACGCGGAGGGGCCGGCTGTCGATCGTCAGCGCAACGGTTCCCACCGAGCCCCCTGAGGTTAGATCACCTCGATCGCGTCGTTCTCACAGGCCTGGTAACACAAGTCGCAGCAGGTGCAGACCTCGGTCTCGATCTCGTGTTTCTCATACGGGCGGAATGCGATCGCCCGGACCGGACAGACCTGGGCGCACAAGGTGCAGCCGATGCAACTGTCCTTGACGCGGTACTGGATCAGGGCTCGGCAGCGCCCGGCCGGGCAGCGCCGCTCGTAGAGGTGGGCTTCGTATTCGTCGCGGAAGTACCGCAAGGTGGTGGCGACCGGGTTGGGCGCGGTCTGGCCGAGCCCGCAGAGGCTGCCGCGGCTGACGTAGTCGGTCAGGATCTCCAGCTTGTCCAGATCGTCCGGGGTGCCGCGTCCCTCGCAGAGCCGTTCGAGGATCTCGAGCATGCGCTTGGTCCCAATCCGGCAGAACGTGCACTTCCCGCACGACTCGGCCTGGGTGAACCGGAGGAAGAAGCGGGCCATGTCCACCATGCAGTCGCGGTCGTCGAGCACGACCAGACCGCCTGAGCCCATGATCGCGCCTGTTTGGGCGAGCGCGTCGTAGTCAACGGTCGTGTCCGCCAGCCGCGCCGGGATACAGCCTCCCGATGGTCCGCCGATCTGGACGGCTTTGAACGTGCGGCCGTTCTTGATGCCTCCGCCGATGTCCTCGACGATCTCGCGGATCGTGGTTCCCATCGGCACCTCGATGAGGCCGCCGTGGTTGATCCTCCCGGCGAGCGCAAAGAGCTTGGTGCCCTTGCTGGTGTTCGTGCCGAGCGCGGCGAAGGCCTGTGGACCATGGCGCAGGATCCACGGCACGCACGCGAGCGTCTCGACGTTGTTGATCACCGTCGGTTGGCCGCGGAAGCCCCGCTCGGCGGGGTATGGCGGGCGGAGCCTGGGCATCCCGCGCTGCCCTTCGAGTGAGAGGATCAACGCGGTCTCCTCGCCGCAGACGAACGCGCCGGCGCCCTCCCGCACCTCGAGGCGAAGCGAGAATGCCGATCCGAGCATGCGCCTGCCAAGGTAGCCGCGCGCTTCTGCCTGCCGGATCGCCGATCGGATCCGCTCGACCGCGAGCGGGTATTCCGCGCGGATGTAGAAAAAGCCCTCCGACGCCCCAATCGCATACGCCGCAATCGCCAGCCCCTCGATCACCCGGTGCGGGTCCGCCTCGAGCACGAGCCGGTCCGTGAACGCCCAAGGGTCCCCTTCGTCGCCGTTGCAGATGACGTATTTGGCTTCTGCGGGCTGGCTCCTGGCGATCGACCACTTGTGACCGGTTGGAAAGCCCGCGCCGCCGCGTCCCCGAAGGCCGGACTCTGTCATCGCCGCGATGACGCGTTCGGGGGCCGTCGCGTGCAGGCAGTGCGCGAGCGCACGGTATCCATCCTGTGCGATGTAGTCGTCGATGTTCAGCGGATCGATCTGGCCGCAGTTCTCGAGAACGATGCGCTTCTGCTTTCCGAGATAGGCGGCTGCGGCGCCGGTCTTTCGATCGAAGCGGTACGCGTCGAGTTGCGCTCCGTCGCCGTTGAGTCCGACCAGATCTGCGAGCCCGGCGGCCATCCAGCGCGCCCATGCGCCAGGCCGGCGCGGGCGGATGTGCCTTCGTGCGATGCGGCGTGCCGCCTCGGGTGTCACGCGGCCGTACAACGTGGCGC
>CAYHSN010000394.1:0-3793 GCA_964359235.1 uncultured Vicinamibacterales bacterium
CTAATAACACCCGCTCTCACGACCCTCCGTCGCTCCGATCCGCTCGTTCCGGCCGACGCGGATCGGAGCGCAGGCCCCGCCTCGCCGCCGCAGGCCCGAATCTCCCTATATAATGCGGCGAAATGGCCACTGCCACACTCCTCGTCGTCGACGACGAGCAGCTCATTCGCTGGTCGCTCGCCGAGCGGCTGGCGCAGGAAGGGCACGCGGTCGTCGAGGCCGGTACGGGGAAAGAAGCGCTCGAGCGCGCGACCGATGAGGTCGATCTGGTGCTCCTCGACTACCGCCTGCCCGACGCCGACGGCCTGTCGCTCCTGCGCCAGATCCGGAAGGCGCATCCGGATACGGTCGTCATCATGATGACCGCCTACTCGAGCGTCGACACGGCCGTGTCGGCGATGAAGGAAGGCGCCTACCACTACGTCGCGAAACCGTTCAATCTCGACGAGGTCGCCCTGCTCGTCGAGAAAGGCCTCGAGACGACGGCGCTCAGGCGCGAGGTGCGGGCGCTGCGCGCCACACAGGCCGAGCGCTACGACCTCGATCGCATCGTCGGCGAGACGCCCGTGATGAAGGCCGTCAAGGCGCTGCTCGCGAAGGTCGCGGTGAGTCCGGCCTCCACGGTGCTGCTGACGGGCGAGAGCGGCACCGGGAAGGATCTCGCCGCGAAGGTCATTCACTTCACGAGCGCGCGCGCCGGGCGGCCGTTCATGAACATCACCTGCTCGGCGCTGCCCGAGGCGCTGCTCGAGTCGGAGCTCTTCGGCCACGAGCGCGGCGCGTTCACCGACGCGCGCCAGCAGAAGCGCGGGCTGCTCGAGTCGGCCGATGGCGGCACGGTGTTCCTCGATGAAATCGGCGAGATGGTGCCGGCGCTCCAGGCCAAACTGCTGCGATTCCTGGAGGAGAAAACGTTCAAGCGCGTGGGCGGCGCGGCCGACGTGCGCGTGGACGCCCGCGTCATCGCGGCGAGCAATCGCAACCTGGAAGAAGCCGTCGCGCAGGGGAGGTTCCGCGAGGATCTCTACTATCGGCTCAACGTGCTGCCGATCGCGCTGCCGCCGCTGCGTGAGCATCCATCCGACATCCCGCTGCTCGTGACCTACTACGTCGACGGCTTCAACCGCGAGTTCAAGAAACGCGTGCGCGGCGTTAGCCCGGAGGCGCTCGAGCGGCTGCAGCGCCACGGGTGGCCGGGTAACATCCGCGAGCTGCGTAACGTGATCGAGCGCGCGGTGCTCCTGGCCGACGCGGATCTGCTGACGCCCGAGCACTTCCCGATGCTGTCGGCGCGTCAGGTGGTCCCGGGCTTCGAGCTGCCGCCCGCGGGCGTCAACCTCGACGACCTCGAGCGCGATCTCGTCGTGCAGGCGCTCGCCAGAGCTGGCGGCAACCAGACGCGAGCAGCCGCGTTGCTCGGACTGAACCGGGACCAGATTCGCTACCGGATCGAGAAATTCGGCCTGCAGAAATCCTGAGATCGCCGATTTTCACGCCACACTCAGGGGAATATTCCCCACGCCACGGTGACTGCCGCTCGTCACTGCCGGGAATCCGGCTGTTTTTGCAGCGCCCGCTGCCGTTTCTCTGGCATGGCGGTTGCCTTTCCGTATACGAGCGGTCCGCGTAATCCGGCCAATCACCACGAGTTAGGGTGACCGGCCACCACGCGACCCTCGGGGAGCCAGGATGGTGACGCGAGAGCGTGTCGAAGCGGTGCTCGAACGGGTCCGGCCGTTTCTGCAGGCCGACGGGGGAGACATCGAGCTGCTCGAGGTGCAGGGCAACAGCGCCCGGGTGCGGCTGACCGGCATGTGCGCCGGCTGTCCGAGCGCCCACATGACGCTCTACATGGGTGTCGAGATGGCGCTGCGCGAGGAGATCCGGGAGTTCGAAGAACTGCACGTCGTGTAGGCGAGGCGTCGATGCGCAACCCGACAGGCTTTTCGGCGGACCACGTGGTCGTGGGCAAGAGCGCCCGGATGCGGGCCGTGTTCGACTTCGTGCGCGTGATTGCCGAGAGCACGAGCACGGTGCTCATCACGGGCGAAAGCGGGACGGGCAAGGAAGTCGTCGCCAATCTCGTGCACCACTCCGGTTCGCGGCGCCACATGCCGTTTGTGGCCGTGAGCTGCGCGCTCTTCTCCGAGACCCTGATCGAGACCGAGCTCTTCGGCCACGAGCGGGGCGCCTTCACCGGCGCGATTCGCGACAGGGCCGGGCGCTTCGAGCTCGCGGGCGGCGGCACCATCTTCCTGGACGACATCGACGACGTGCCGCTCGCGATGCAGGTGAAGCTCCTGCGGGTGCTGCAGAACCGGACGATCGAGCGTGTGGGCGGCACACGCACGATTCCGGTCGACGTGCGGGTGATCACCGGGTCGAAGCGCGATCTGCGGCAGCTCGTCGCCGGCGGCAAGTTCCGCGAGGATCTCTACTACCGGCTGAATGTGCTGCCCATCGTGCTGCCGCCGCTGCGCGAGCGGCGCGAGGACATCCCGGTCCTGATGGAGCACTTCCTCACGCGCTACTTCCGCGCGCGCGGCGAAGACCTGCCGGAGATCGTCCCAATCGTCAGGCAGGCGTTCCTGCAGTATCCCTGGCCAGGCAACGTGCGCGAGCTCGAGAACGCGTGCGAGCGCATCGCCCAGACCTGCACCTGCGGCACGGTGCGCGTCGGATGCGTGGCGGCCAGCGTGCTCTTCAACGGCGATGGCCGCGGCCCGGCGGACGAATCCGCCGGGGAGCCGGCCGTGATGCCCGCCGTCTCGCTCGACGAGCGGCTGCGCGAGGTCGAGGCGAACCTGATTACCTGGGCGCTCCGCGTGAGCACGGGCAACAAGTCGAAGGCCGCCGAGCTGCTCCGGATCAAGCGATCGACGCTCGGCGATCGGATCAACCGCTGCGGGCTCGACAAGATCTACGGCCGGGTGGACGGCGCGGCGGCCGAAGGCGCGGCCTAGGGGGAAGAACGCCGATTGTTGATTGCTGATTGCTGATTGCTGATTGGCGACGGAAGAAAAGAAGACACGCGCGGCTGGAACACGCGGCGCGCTCGGAGAGCAGACAAGGTGGTCAAGGACACACAGTACGGATTCGGGGTGGTCGTGCCCGGCGCGTTCGAGGCGGTCGTCGCGCGCACGACCGAGGCGCTCAAGGCCGAGGGATTCGGCGTGCTCACCACGATCGACGTCAAGCAGACGCTCAAACAGAAGCTCGACGTGGAATTCCGCCAGTACGTGATTCTCGGCGCGTGCAATCCGCCGCTCGCGTATCGCGCGTTCCAGGCGGAGCTCGAGATCGGACTGCTGTTGCCGTGCAACGTGATCGTGTACGACCGCGGCGATCAGACGATGGGCGTGTCGGCGATCGCGCCGCTCTTGGCATTGGGCGTGGTCGGCGACAACGCCGCGCTCGGGAGCGTGGCGTTCGAAGCCGACGCGAAGCTGCGGCGCGCCCTGGCGTCGCTGGAGCAGGCATGAGCGAAATCCTGATCCTCGGCGGGTTCATCGTCGTCTGGCTGGTGCTGAACCTGTGGGTGCTGCCGAAGCTGGGTGTGCCCACGTGAGCGCGCCCGCACGGGGGCGCTGAGGATCAGCGCCGCGATCGCCGGGACTGCTGAACGCGGCAGAGAGGTCTGAGGTATGTCGGAGCGAGGAGTCTTCTCCATCGACTCGGTCGTCGTCGGGCGCAGCCCGCGCATGCGCGCCGTGTTCGACTTCGTGCGCGTCATCGCGGACAGCGACAGCAGCGTGCTCGTCACCGGCGAGACCGGGACCGGCAAGGAACTCAT
>CAYHSN010000395.1:0-3792 GCA_964359235.1 uncultured Vicinamibacterales bacterium
GTGCGGTAGCTGAGGTCGAGGTCTTCGGTCAGCGTGTCGTGCTGCCAGCCGCCGGCCGACTCGATCGCCGCGCGCCGCCAGATCCCCGCCGTGCCGTTGAAGTTGAAGAAGCAGCCCGCGCGGTTTCGGCCGCCGTGTTCGAGCACGAAATGCCCGTCGAGCAGGATCGCCTGGACCTTCGTGAGAAGCGAATAATCCTGGTTGATGTGCCCCCAGCGTGTCTGCACCACCCCGCCCTTCGGGTCGGCGAAGTGATCGATCGACCGCCGCAGAAAGTCGGGGGTCGGAATGAAGTCGGCGTCGAAGATCGCGATGAGCTCGCCGCGCGCGGACCGGAGGCCCTCGGCGAGGGCGCCCGCCTTGTAGCCGTGGCGGTTGGTCCGGTGCAGGTATTTGGCGTCGACGCCAAGTGAGGCAAGTCTGCGAACCGCCAGCTCCGCGACGCTCCGGGTCTCGTCGGTGGAATCGTCCAGCACCTGGATCTCCAGCAGCTCGCGCGGGTAATCCAGGCGGCCCACCGCGTCGATCAGGCGGTCGGCGACGTACATCTCGTTGTAGATCGGAAGCTGAACGGTGACCACCGGCAGCGGATCGAGCACGCCAGCCGGCTTCGGCACGTCGTCCCTGTGTTTCGTGTAAAGATACACGAGAAAATAACGGTGCCAGCCGTAGATCGCCAGGATGCTCAGGGTGAAGAAATACAGTCCGAGGATGAGGGCGTCAACTGGCGTCATACGGGCGGAATCCGCGAGGGCGATCGGACAGGCGATCTTATAGCCCGATCGGGCGGAAGTCAAACGAGGACAGGCGGTTTCGGCCATGAATCCGACCGAATTGCGCACGTTGCTGGAGGAGGTTCGCCAGGGGACGACCTCGCCCGAAGTCGCCGAGGCGCGCGTCGTGGGCTACCTCCGGGAAGCCCCGTTCGAGGACCTGGGCTTCGCGCGGATCGACCACCATCGCGCCCTGCGCAAGGGCTTCCCGGAAGTCATCTTCGGCCCGGGGAAGACGGCCGATCAGATCGTCGCCATCGCCGAGCGGATCGTCGCGCAGGGCCACAGTCTGCTCGTGACCCGCACCACGCAAGACGTGCACGATGTCGTGCTGGCGCGGGTGCCGAAGGCGCAGTTCCACCCCGCTGCGCGGGCGATCACGTTGCGCCAAGGCGACGTCAGCCCGGGGCGCGGGACCATCCTGATCGTGACCGCAGGGACCTCAGACCTCCCCGTCGCCGAGGAGGCGTCCGTCACCGCCGAGTTGATGGGGAACAGCGTGGACCGTCTGTACGACGTGGGGGTCGCGGGACTCCACCGGCTCCTCGCCGCGCACGCCCGTCTGACCGCGGCGCGGGTGATCGTCGCGGTCGCGGGGATGGAGGGCGCCCTGCCGTCAGTCATTGGCGGCCTGGTCGACGTGCCGGTCGTGGCAGTCCCCACCAGCATCGGCTACGGCGCGAGCTTCGGGGGCCTGACGGCCCTGCTTGGCATGCTCAACAGCTGCGCGATGGGTGTGGCGGTCGTGAACATCGATAACGGATTTGGCGCGGCCGCCATCGCGAGCGCCATCAACCACTTGGACTGAAAACCTCCCATCCGCCTCGCCGCTTGACAGGCCCCGCTTCGGCGCCCATATTTTGAAAAGACATTGAGGATGCGGCTCATCTGCCATAGACTTAGGGATTACCTTCGTCGCGGCTTTCCACACGGACCTCACACTGCATGCACGCGGGCGCCCTGAAGGCCCTTGAATTCGATCGGATTGTCGAGGCCGTCTGCCGGCTGGCCGTGACGCCGCTGGGCGAGGCCCGGCTGCGGGCCCTCCGGCCTCTGACGGACCCTCGCGCCGTCGCGACGGCGCTCGCCGCGACGTCCGAAGGGGTCGCCTTCCGGGCCGAACACGGCAACTTCCCGCTCGATGCCCCGCCCTCGCTGGACGCGACGCTTACGACGCTCGCGATCGAGGGACGCGCGCTCGAACCGAAGTCGCTCGTCGATTTCGCGCGCTTCGTCACCTCGGTTGAGTCCACGCGCGCCGCGGTGCGTCAGACCGACCAGACCTTTCCGATCCTGCGCGGTCTGGTCGATGCCGGCGCGTCGTTCGAGCGCGAGGCGGCCGAAGTCGGGAAGAAGATCGATCAGGCCGGCCAGGTCGTGGACGAGGCGAGCCCGGAGCTGAAGATCATCCGCGAGCGCCTCCGCAAGCAGCGCACGCGGCTGCGCGGCACGCTCGAGTCGTTCCTGCGCAACAAGGACACGGCGAAGTACCTGCAGGATCAGATCGTCACGGATCGCAGCGGGCGCTACGTGCTGGTCGTCAAGTCCGAGCACCGCTCGGCCATCCCCGGCATCGTGCACGGCAGCTCGTCGAGCGGCGCGAGCCTGTTCCTCGAGCCGCTGAGTTCGGTCGAGATCAACAACGAGATCGTCGCGCTCGAGCAGCAGGAAACCGAGGAGGTGCACCGCATTCTGCTCGGCCTGACCGACGCCTTCCGGCGCCGCGCCGTGGAGCTCAAGAGGACGATCGAGACGGCGGTCGCGCTCGACCTCATTCAGGCCAGGGCGAAGTTCTCGGGGCTGGTGGACGGGATCGAGCCGGCGATGGCCGCGGACGGGCGCCTCGAGCTGCGCGCGGCGCGGCATCCGCTTCTCATTCCCGCGGTGCGGGATCTGCTGGACGAGGCCGCTTTCGGGCCGACCAAGGTCGGCCCCTACGAATCCCAGGCGGTCGGGCCGGCTAAAGCCGGCCCCCACGAAACGGACAGCGTAGGGGGGGAGCTTGCTCCCCCCGCCGTTCCGCCCACTTCCCCGCGCAAGACTGCGCCAGGGCCGGTGCCGGTGGATCTCCTGCTCATCCCGCCGACCCTGGTGCTCGTCATCACCGGGCCCAACACGGGCGGCAAGACCGTCGCGCTCAAGACGGCCGGCCTGCTCGCCCTGATGGCCCAGGCCGGACTGCACGTGCCGGCCGCCGGCGGATCGCAGATCACGGTGTTCCGCTCCGTCTTCGCCGACATCGGCGACGAACAGTCGATCGCCGCGAGCCTGAGCACGTTCTCGTGGCACATGACGAACATCGCGTCGATGGATCGCGCGCTGGCGCTTCCGGCGCTCGTGCTGCTGGACGAGGTCGGCGCGGGCACCGACCCGATCGAAGGCGGCGCGCTCGGCCAGGCCATCGTCGATCACTTCCGCCAACGCCGCACGGTCGTGGTCGCCACGACGCACTACGACGCGCTGAAGACGTACGCGTCGACGACCGAAGGTGTCGCCTGCGCGGCGTTCGGGTTCGATCCCGAGACGTTCGCGCCCACCTACCGCCTCGTGTACGGCTCGCCGGGCAGAAGCCTGGCGCTCGAGATCGCCGGCCGGCTGGGCGTGCCCGGCTCGATCGTCGAGGCGGCGCGGTCGCAGCGCGGGGCGCGTGAAGCCCAGCTCGCGGAGCATCTGGCGAAGATGGAGCGCGACCTGAGCGCGCTCGACCACGAGCGGCGGCTCGCCGCCCGCGAGCGCGAGACGCTGGCCGGCGAGACCGCGCGGCTCCAGGCGGGCGTGGAGGGGCTGCGGCGGCGCGAGGAGGCCTTCAAGCACCGCGCCGACGACCGGCTCGACGGGCACCTGCGCGACGCGCGCCGCGAGATCGACGCCGTCGTCGACGCGCTGAAGGAAAAGACCGCGACGCTCGGCGACGAGGCCGCCCGGCGTTCGGCCGCCCACGTGCCGGTCCTGTCGACCGGCGAGACCGGCGCGGCGCGCGCGGCCGCGCGCGCCGCGATCGATGCCGTCGAGCAGAGGT
>CAYHSN010000396.1:0-1644 GCA_964359235.1 uncultured Vicinamibacterales bacterium
GTGAAGGGCAGCGTCAGCTCCGCCTGGCAAAGGCAGATGTCGCCGCTGGCGCCGGCCGCCTCGGTCAGCCCTTGTGCCGCAGAACCCGCCCCGGCTTCGCGCCGGTGTGCGCGCCTTTGTCCACCACGACGGTCCCGTTGACCAGGACGTACTGCACGCCCGTCGCGTACTGCAGGGGATTCTCGAACGTGGCGCGATCGGTCACCGTTTGCGGATCGAACACGACGAGGTCGGCCTTCCTTCCGATCGCGATCTGCCCGCGGTCGTCGAAGCCGAGACGCCGCGCCGACAGCAGCGTCATCTTGTGGACGGCCTGTTCGAGGGTGAGCGCGCGCTCCTCGCGCACGTACTTCCCGAGCACGCGCGCGAAGGTCCCGAAGAAGCGCGGGTGCGGCTTGCCGCCCTTGAACGTGTCGATCGTGACGGCCGCCCCGTCGGAGCCGAAGTGCACCCACGGCAGGACCATCCCCTTTTTGAGGTTCTCCTCGGTGTTGCCAAATGAAATGTAGAACGCGTAGCCGCCTTCTTCGAGCACGATGTCCATCAGCGCGACGGCCGGCTCGACCTGGCGCGCCGCCGCCAGGTCCGCAATGGTCTTGCCGTCGATCGCCCGGTTGGTCGAGCTGACGTAGGTGCGCTGCCAGCGCGCGGGATCGGACTGCCCCAATGTCTGCTGGATGCGCGCGCGATCCTCGGGATTGCGCAGCCGCGCCAGCATCGCCTCCGTTCCGCCCTCCTGGGCCCACGCCGGCAGGAGCGACCGCAGGAAGCTCATGCCGGCGGTGTACGGATAGAAGTTGGCCGTGATGTCGAGGCCGCGTGCGCGCGCCGCCTCGATGAGCGCCGCGAATTCCCCGATGCGCCCGCCCGCGGTGGAGTTGACGTGGATGATCTCGAGCGGCGCCTTCGCGCCCTCGGCGATCGCGAGGGCTTCCTTCAGGCCGGCCAGTTGATCCTCGCGCGTCCCCGACCGCAGGTGTGTTCCGTAGAAGCCGCCGTGCTCAGCGGCCACCCGCGCCAGCGCCGTCAGCTCGTCGGTCGTGGCGTAGATGTTGGGCACGTAGGCCAGGCCCGACGAGAGCCCCACAGCGCCGTCGCGCATCGCGTCGGCCACGAGCGTCTTCATCTGCTCCAGCTCGTCGGGCGTCGCCGGCCGGTTCTCGTAGCCCACCACACAGGCCCGCACCTGCCCCGAGCCGACGTACGACGCCACGTTGATCGATATCCCGCGCGCCTCGAGCTTCTTGAAGTAGCCGCCCAGCGTCGTCCAGTCAGGAGCCGGGGCTTTCGTCTTCGTGTCTTCGGTCAGACTGAAGATCCCACGCTCGGCCTTCCCCAGGATCGGGCCCGCCGACGTGTGCTCTCCCAGGAGTTCCGTCGTGACGCCCTGCATCAGGAAGCTCGCGGCGCGGCCGTCCTCGATGAGCGAGCTGTCCGAGTGCGTGTGCATATCGATGAAGCCAGGCGCCACGACCAGCCCCTGCGCGTCGATCGTGCGGCGCGCGGCGGCTGTCACACCCGGCGCGAGCGCCACGATGGTGTCGCCCGTGACCGCCACGTCGGCCCTGACCCCGGGGCCCCCGGTGCCATCGACCACCGTGCCGTTGCGGATCAGGAGGTCGTAGCGCGGCGCCTGCGCCGACA
>CAYHSN010000396.1:1744-3790 GCA_964359235.1 uncultured Vicinamibacterales bacterium
CGGTCACTCGCCGCCTGGATCGCATTCATCATCATCCTGTCGCTGGTCGCCGGCCCGGCCGCCGCCCAGACATCCAAGCGACCGATCGGCCTGGACGACCTCGCGAAGCTGAAGACCGTCGGCGATCCGCAGGTCTCGCCCGACGGCAAGTGGGTCGCCTACACGGTCGGCGCCGTGGACGCCGAGAAAGACAAGCGCGACACCGACCTCTGGATGGCGAGTTGGGACGGCACGCAGCAGATCCGGCTGACCGCCACCACCGACGGAAGCGAGAGCGCGCCTCGCTGGAGCCCTGACAACAAGTACCTCGCGTTCCTCACCTCGCGCGGCGACGAGGATCAGAAGAAGCGGGGTTCGCAGGTCTGGCTGCTGAACCGCCTGGGCGGCGAGGCGCAGCAGCTCACCGACATCAAAGGCGGCGTCTCGGAGTACGCCTGGTCGCCGGACGCGACGCGTCTCGTCCTCGCGGTCAACGACCCCGATCCCATCGACGAGCCGGAGAAACTCGAAGGTTGGAAGCGCAAGACCCGGCCGCCGATCGTGATCGATCGCTATCACTTCAAGCAGGATCGCAAAGGCTACCTCGGGTCGCTCCGCTCGCACCTGTCGATCTTCGACGTCGAGGCGCGCAAGGCCGAGGCGCTCACCACGGGCCGTTTCGACGAGCAGGCGCCGGCCTGGTCGCCGGACGGCCGGTTTGTCGCCTTCGTCAGCAACCGCAGCGCGGACCCGGACCGCAACGAGGATTCGAACGTCTACGTGATCGAAGCGAAGCCCGGCGCCGAGCCGCGGCAGATGACCACGTTCGCCGGGAGCGACGGCGGGCGGCCGGCGTGGAGCCCCGATGGCCAGTGGATCGCGTACCTGCAGGGCGACGAGGCGAAGTACTCGGCGTACGACCTGAACAAGCTGGCGATCGTGCCCGCCGGCGGCGGCGAGCCGAAGCTCGTCACCGCCACACTCGATCGGCCGGTGTCGGGCAACCTCGTCTGGACGTCGGACGGCCGCAGCCTCCTCTTCACCGTGGCCGATGACCGGGTGAGCTATGTCGGAAAAGTCGCGGCAGCCGGCGGGCCCGTCGACAAGCTCACGACCGGCAGGCGCGTCGTCTCGAGCCTCTCGCGGCGTGATGACGCGACGCTGGCGCTCTTGTCGGGGACCACGACCGAGGCCGGCGAGGCGTACGCGCTCGAGAACGGCAACCTGCGGCGTCTCACGCACCAGAACGAGGCGCTCTTCACCGAGCTGCAGCTCGGCACGACCGAGGATTTCACCTCGAAGAGCAAGGACGGCACCGAGGTGCACAGCATCATGGTGAAGCCGGCGTCGTTCGTGGCGGGCCAGAAGTACCCGATGCTGCTCCTCATTCATGGCGGGCCGAACGGCCAGGACGAGCACAGCTTCAGTTTCGACCGTCAGTTCTTCGCCGCCAACGGCTACGTGGTGATCTCGGTCAACTACCGGGGCAGCTCGGGCCGCGGGGCGGCGTTCCAGAAGGCGATCTTCGCCGACTGGGGCAACAAGGAAGTCGTGGACCTCGTCGGCGCGGTGAACTCCACGATCGCGAGCGGCATCGCCGACCCGGATCGGCTGGGGATCGGCGGCTGGAGCTACGGCGGCATCCTGACCGACTACACCATCGCCACCGATCAGCGCTTCAAGGCGGCGGTGAGCGGCGCCGGCAGCGCGCTCCAGCTCTCGATGTACGGCGTCGATCAGTACATCACCCAGTACGAGAACGAGATCGGCGTGCCGTGGAAGGCGCAGGATCTCTGGATCAAGATCTCCTATCCGTTCTTCCACGCTGACCGCATCAAGACGCCGACGCTGTTTCTCGGCGGCGAGAAGGACTTCAACGTGCCGATCGTCGGCGGCGAGCAGATGTACCAGGCGCTCAAGAGCCAGGGCATCGACACGCAGCTCATCATCTACCCGGGCCAGTTCCACGGGATCACGATGCCGAGCTACCAGCGCGACCGGCTCGAGCGCTACCTGGCGTGGTTCAACAAGTACTTGAAGGGAACGAGAGGCACGCCGGAATAGTGT
>CAYHSN010000397.1:0-3499 GCA_964359235.1 uncultured Vicinamibacterales bacterium
AAGCGCGGCGCATTCGACTACATCACCAAGCCCTTCAAGAACGACGAGGTCCTCGTCGTCCTGAAGAACGCGATCGAGCGGCGCCGGCTGGTGGACGAGAACCGCGCGCTGAGGCAGAACCTGCAGGCCCGCTCGCAGCGCTTCGGCGACATCATCGGGCGCAGCGGACGCATGAGGCAGGTCTTCGACCTCGTCATCCAGGCCGCGCCGAGCCGCACGACGATCCTGATTCAAGGCGAGAGCGGCACGGGCAAGGAGCTCGTGGCGCGCGCCGTCCACACGAACTCGCAGCGCTCGGACCGGGCGTTCATCACGGTCAATTCCGGCAGCCTGCCGCCCGACCTGCTCGAGTCGAACCTGTTCGGGCACGTGAAGGGCGCCTTCACGGGCGCCGTCTATCCCAAGAAGGGCCTCTTCGAGCTCGCGGACAAGGGCACGATCTTCTTCGACGAAATCGGCAACGTGCCCGTCGAGACCCAGGCGAAACTGCTGCGCGTGATTCAGGAGCGCGAATTCATGCGGCTGGGCGGGGTCGAGACGATCAAGGTCGACGTCCGCATCATCGCGGCGACCAACGTCGACCTCCACCGCATGATGGAGGAGGGGCGGTTCCGCGAGGACCTCTACTACCGCCTGCACGTCATCACGGTCGAGCTCCCGCCGCTCCGCGAGCGCAAGGACGACATCCCGCTGCTCGTGCAGCACTTCCTCGAGAAGCACGGCAAGGAGAACAACAGGGCCGGGCTCGAGATCGCGCCCGACGCGCTCGACCTGCTGATGGAGTACGACTGGCCTGGCAACGTGCGCGAGTTGGAGAACGTCATCGAGCGGGCGGTCGTGCTGTCGTCGAGCCCTCGGATCGAAGTGGATCTCGTGCCGGACCACGTGCGCCGTACGCGGGCGTTCCAGCTTCCGCAGTTCGTGCTGCCACCCGAAGGCATCTCCTTCAAGGACGTGATCACGGACTTCGAAAAGCGGCTGATCGAGTCGACGCTCGACGCGGCCGGCGGCGTCCAGAAGCGGGCGGCCGAGCTGCTGCAGATCAAGCCCACCACCCTCAACGAGATGATCAAGCGGTACGACATCCGCCCGCGCCGGAAGCGCGCCACCGGATCCGGCGGGATCGCTGAACCGGACGCGGCCCTGGCGTCGGTCGATCGGGAGGAGACACGGTAGACGCGGGTACGTAGGGCGCATCTTTAGATGCGCCGCAAGGCCGGCAGATGCGCCGCAAGGCCGCCCCGTCCTCAGCGCGTGGCCCGCAACCGCGCGAACATCCGTTCGTACTTTCCCAGGATCACGTCCCAGCGATAGTCGCGCCCCACGTACTGACGTCCGTTGCGTCCGAGCGCGCCGCGCAGCCGCTCGTCGGCCACGAGCAGCTTCAGGCACTCGACGAACTCGTCGCGGTCGGCATAGAACAGCCCCGCGTTGCTGCGCACGCAGTGGTCGACGAGCACGTCGCTGCGGGCGTTGGCGAGCACGGGCGTGCCCACGGCGAACGATTCGAGCGCAAGCAGCGACAGGCTCTCGTAGGGCGACGGCACGACGACGATGGTGGCCGCTTCGAGCGCCTGCAGCCGCTCCTCGTCCGAGAGTCGTCCTGCGAAACGGATGAATGGCTCTTCGGGCAGCGGCATCAGCTTGACGCCCATCAGCACGAGCGCCGCCTCGCCGCCCTCACCGACGTAGCTGCTGAAGTACTCGATCAGCTCCTCACAGCCCTTGCCCGGATCGATCCGGCCACCGTAGAGCACGAACGGACCGTGTAGGCGGTGGCGGCGCCGGAACGCCGCGCCGCGCTCCGACCGCCGGCGGCGCGTGGCGCTCTCCTCGTCTTCGCCCTCGTCCTCGCTGCCGCTGAGCTGGTCGGCGTCGCCCGGATCGCCGCCGTACTCCTGCGGCAGGTCGACACCGCAGCCGACCGTCTCTTCGGCGATCGCCCTGATGGGGAAGCGCGTCGTCAGGAACCGGCGTTCGACGTCGGTGTTGTAGGCAATCGCCGCGGGCCGGCTCAGCACGTCCTGGTAGATCTCGAGGTGAATCGCCGGCTCGTCGTGGGCCGTTGGCACGAGCAGGCTTCGGCCGGGATCGACCTGCAGGCCGAGAACCGTGGGCGCATAGAGGTAGGTGAAAAACACCAGCACGTCGTACGACGCGTGGTGGCGCTCGAGATACTCGATGAGCGCCGGGCACCAGGGGCCCTGCTGCGTCAGCCACTCCATTTCGTCCTGGCGCGTGTGCGGGTGGCTGAAGATCCAGTCCGAGTAGCGGTTGAAGCTCTCGATGTCGCGTGTTCGGCTGTTGGCGAACCGCCGCACCGTCACGCTCCGCACCCGATCCTCGCCTTCCGGGTACTCGTTCTTCCAGGTGATGTAGTCGCGCGCGCAGGTGGTCAGCACCTCGACCTGGTGGCGGCCCGCGAGACGCTCGGCGATCAGGCGGCAGTGGTACTCGGATCCGCCGAGGATCTCGGTGCCGTACCGCTGCACGACGAAACCTATTCTCACGGGTGGCTTACCCTCCGACGCGACAGACGTTCAGCAGCCCGTGGCGCACGTCGCGCGGGCTGCGAGGCACGGAGCATCGACTGCAGAGGGCACCGAGGCCTCAGAAAAACTTCATGAAACTCTGCGTCCTCTGCGTGCTCTGTGGTTCGATCTCCGTGCCCTCGCAGGCCGTCCGGAAGCTCACCACGGCCTGCTACGAGAACCGTGCCACGAGGTCGTCGAGCTCCCGTTCGATGCGCGCCGGTCCGAAGTCGACCAGCCGGCGCCGCTGCCCAGCCAGGACCGAGTCGCGCAGCTTCTCATCGTATATCAGCAATCCGAGCAGCTCCGCGGCAAACTCCAGGTCCTTCGGCGAGAACAACAGCCCCGCACCACCGAGCGTCTCGGGCACGGCGCCGGCCGCGTAGGCCAGCACCGGCACGTCGGCAGCCATCGCCTCGAGAAGCGGCACGCAGAACCCTTCGTGCTCGCTCAGGGAGACGTACGCGTGCGCCCAGCGGTAGTAGCAGGCCAGGTCCTCGTCCGGCACCGGCCCCGTGAACCAGAAGCGATCCGGCAGCATCCGGTACTCGGCGATGAGCGCGCGAAGCGTCCGATAGTAGCGGGGGACGGCGTCCGTGCGGCCGACGAAGATGAAACGGTAGTAGGCGTCGACGTAGCGCTTGTAGTGTTCCGCCAGCCGCAGGTGATCCTCGATGCGCTTGTTCGGCGCGATGCGCCCGACGAAGAGAATGTTGACGAGTCCGTCCGAGAGGATCGCCTCGAGCGCCGGGCGGGGCGGCGCCTCGGTGATCCGGGCCGTGTCGATCGCGATCGGCATCACGCCCGTCGGCCGAAACCCCAGCGCCTCCAGCTCCTGACGGTTGAAGTCGGAATCGCCGAGGGCCAGATCGACGCGACCGGCGAGCGTGCCCAGCTCGCGGCGACCGAGCGCCGCCAGGCGGAAGAGCTGCGCGTCGTAAGGCGCGAAGAAACGCGCCGAGAACAAA
>CAYHSN010000397.1:3509-3782 GCA_964359235.1 uncultured Vicinamibacterales bacterium
GCGTGATGTTGTGGTACTGGAGGACCCGCGCGCCGGCGAGCGTCGCGAACGCCTCGGTCATCGGCGACGGCAGCGCGAAGTGGAAGATCGTGACGTCGCCCCGCCGCGCCTCAGGATCGGCAAACGGCCGGATGTCGTCGCGCAGGTCGTCGTCGATCGTCAGGGCGAAGATGTCCGACGTCTGTCCCTTGCGGCGCAGCAATTCGCGCACCGCGCGCGCGCTGTCCCCGATGGCGTCGCCCTTGTGTGCCGCCGGCACCCACTGGTTGATGA
>CAYHSN010000398.1:0-3781 GCA_964359235.1 uncultured Vicinamibacterales bacterium
GCGCATCGTTGATTTCCACAACCATTACTATCCACCCGCCTACCTCGACGCGTTGCGCGCGGGGCCGACGTCGGTCAAGGTGACGACCGACAGCGAGGGCAATCCCGTCCTCCACTACCCGGGTGACTACAACATCGTCGTGCCCGGGCACCGCGACATCGAACATCGTCATCGGGTGCTCGAAGACGCCGGCGTCGACATGCAGGTCCTGACGCTGACCTCGCCCGGCACGCACGTCGAGGCGCCGGCGCAGGCGGTCGTCTGGGCGCGCGTCGTGAACGATGCGCTCGCGGCGATCGCGTATTCGCGCGCGGAACGCTTCACGGCGCTCGCCACGCTCCCGCTGAACGATCCCAGGGCGTCGGTCGCGGAGCTCGAACGCGCGTGCGGCTCGCTGGGGCTTCGCGGCGCGATGCTCTTCAGCAACGTGAACGGGGTCGCGCTCGCCGACGAACGCTACTGGCCGCTGTACGAGAAGGCCGACACGCTCGGCGCCGTGCTCTACATCCATCCGATCCATCCGGTCGGCGTCGAGGCGATGACGGAGTACTGGCTGATGCCGCTCGTCGGGTTCCCGTTCGACACGACGCTCGCCGCCGCCAAGCTGGTCTACAGCGGGGTGATGGAGCGCTTCCCGCGCATCACGTGGGTGCTGGCGCACCTGGGCGGCGCCATTCCGTATCTGGCCGAGCGGCTGGATCGCGGCTTCCGCGCGTTCCGCGACTGCCGCAAGAACATCACGCGGCCGCCGAGCGAGTACCTCAAGCGCTGCTACTACGACACGGTCAACTTCGACCCGGCGGCGTTACGGCTCGCGATCGAATTCGCCGGCGCGGACCACCTGCTCGCCGGAAGCGACTACCCGCACCAGATCGGCAGCCTGCGCCTGATGCGCGAGAGCATCGAGGGGCTGGCGATTCCAGAGAGTGACAAGAATGCAATCCTTGGCGGGAACGCCGAGCGGTTGCTGGGACTTCGTACGTAGCGCGCGACTTCAGTCGCGCCCGGATGGTCGGACTGAAGTCCGACGCTACAACAGATGTGCCCGACGATCGACCCCCGACGGCTCACGCGCGGAGGAAGTCGGGCCGCCAGTTCTTGATCATCCTCTTGATGGCCTTCCGGTCCGTCAGCTTCTCGTCCAGGACCTTGCGCGCAAGCTCCGGCAGCTCCGCGTCGGGGGCGAATCGCAGCGAGCAGAGCTGATCGACGGTGAACTCGCCGATGCGGCTCCTGAGATCCGAGGGCAGCACGCGCTCCATGCGCAGGCGTTCTTCGAGCCGGATCACGCGGTCTTGCACGGTCAGGGCCATGATGCGCGCGTAGAAGAAGATCAGCACCAGCGCCACGCCCAGGGCAAAGGCCAGCAGCGTCTCCCACGAGAAGCGCGTGACGACACGGTAGAGCGACCACAACACGTTGATGGCCAGGACGGCGAACGCCACCCCGTGGTACATCGGGATGATGCGGCCGTGGTTCTTGAAGTTCTGGGCGTATTCGCGCTCCATGTGGGCCCTCCTGTTGTCCGGCTGGACGGGATTCCATCATAGTAGCTGGTGAGGCAGGTGGCCATGGATTTCAGGACCGCGATCGTCGTGTCGTGCCTCGTCGTCTGGCCGGCGGCGGCAGAGGCGCAGCCGGGCGTCAACGGCGAGCGCCTGAACGAGCATCTCGAGGCGCTGTCGCGCTTCGGGCGGAACGACCAGGGCGGCGTGACGCGCGTCGCCTATACCGAGGAAGACCGGCAGGCGCGCGCGTGGGTGATGGAGCTGATGCGCCAGGCGGGCCTCGAGGCGCGCATCGACGCGGCGGGCAACCTCGTCGGCCGCCGCGCGGGACGCGACGCGGCGCTCCCGCCGATCGCCATGGGATCGCACATCGATTCGGTGCCGGCGGGCGGCAAGTACGACGGGTGCGTCGGATCGATGAGCGCGATCGAGGTCGTGCAGGCACTCACCGAGGCCGGCGTTCAGACCCGGCACCCGATCGAGGTCTTCATCTTTCAGAACGAAGAGAACGGTCAGGTGGGCAGCAAAGCCGTGAGTGGCGAGCTGAAGGAAGCCGAGCTCGAGCTGACGAACGCCACCGGCAAGACGCGGCGCGAGGGCACGGCGTTCCTCGGCGGCGACCCGGCGGCGATCGCGTCAGTTCGCCGCAAGCCCGGCGATTTCGCCGCCTATCTGGAGCTGCACATCGAGCAGGGCGGCATCCTCGACGCCAAACATCTCGACATCGGGGTCGTCGAGGGCATCGTCGGGATCGGCCGCTGGATGGTGACCTTCGACGGCGAGGCGAACCACGCGGGGACGACGCCGATGGATCAGCGGAAGGATGCGCTTGTGGCGGCCGCGCGGTTCATCGACGCGGTCAACCGACTGGCGGTCGCCACGCCGGGACGCCACGTCATCACGGTCGGCCAGATTCACGTGGAGCCGAACGCGCCCAACGTGATCCCCGGCCACGTCGAGATCAGCCTCGAGATCCGCGATCTCGATCGCAAGAAGATCGAGGGCCTCTTTCAGCAGGCCATCCTCGATGCCCGCGGCCGGCTGGGTGCCGCTATCGAGTTCGGCGTTCGGAAGATCTACGACAACGAGCCGGCCCTGACCGACGATCGCATCCGTCAAATGGTAGACGCGCACGCGCGGGCGATGGGGCTCACGACGCTCGCGATGCCGAGCGGGGCCGGGCACGACGCGCAGAGCATCGCGCGGCTCGCGCCCATGGGCATGATCTTCATCCCGAGCGTCCGCGGCTACAGCCACTCGGCGAGGGAGTACTCGACGCCCGAGGCCATCACGAAGGGCGCGAATGTGCTGTTGAGGACGGTGTTGGAATTGGACTCTCGCTTGCCTGCCCTGAGCCGTGTCGAAGGGCCGGGCCCGATCAATCCGCGAAGATCCCCCTGATCGCCACAATCGCCATCGCCGCGGCGAGGAGGCCGCCGATGGCGAGGGTGGCCATGAGGACGCCTGGCGCGAGCGACGCCCACGTGCTCACGCTGGATGTGGCGACCTCAGCGCCCCAGTTCTGCACGCGCGGCCATAGCCAGGCGAGCAGGGCCACACAACCGGCGAGACCCACGCCGACCTGGACGTGCTGACCGGTCTCGAGTGGTGCGGCGGCCCGGCGTTGCGCGTCCCAGCGCTGCAGGAGCTGCGCTTTCCACCACAGCATCCCCGGATCCGGCAGCCGAAGCGGATCGGCCGGCAGCGCTGCGAACTGCTGCATCCACGCAGCGGCCTCGGCGGTCTCGCGGCACGCCTCGCAGGTCGCGACATGGTCGCGCACCGCGGGATCCTCCCTCGCGGTCCGGATCGTCTCGAGCACCGCGGCTTCCCATTCGCAGGTTCGCCCGAACATCATCGTTCTCCCCGACCAACGCCACCCGCGTTCAGCAGGGCGGCCAGGCGTTTGCGGGCCCGGAAGAGCAGCACCCGCACGCTCTTTTCCTTCACACCGACGGCTTCGGCGATCTCGCGATGGTCCGATCCTTCGACGTACGCGAGCCACATCATCGCGCGTTCCTGCGGTCGGAGCTGACCGAAGACCCGTTCCATGTCCATGCGCAGCGCCAGGTCTCGCCCGCTCGCCGCCTCGCCGGCCGGCGCGCGCTCGGCGGCGGCGCGCTCGCGTTTCGCGCGCCTGAAGTGATCGACGACGAGGTTGCTCGCGATCTTGTACAGCACCGCGCGATGCTCCCGCGGATCGCGGGCTGTCGTCCGAGCGCGCAGCAGGCGCAGGTAGGTGCCCTGCAGGATGTCATCGGCGTGCGACGGAT
>CAYHSN010000399.1:0-3772 GCA_964359235.1 uncultured Vicinamibacterales bacterium
AGGGATACCTGCGAGCGCTCGACGCAACACCGCCAGCGGAAACCTCAAGTTTCTAGCTTCGAGGTTCGAGCGCAGGGTTCCGGCCGTTCGCGAAACGAAAGCGCCGGCAGCGGCGGCGTTTGCCGGCGCCAGACGTGAAGTGCAGCGTCAGTTCCGCCTGGTAAGGCAAATGCCGCCGCTGACGGCGCCGGGGCGCGTATAATTCCCGCCATGCGCACACCGCTCTTCGCCGTCCTTGGTCTCATCGTCTCGGTATCCGCACCCGCGCAGGAGCTGAACCCGCACGATCGCCTCGCGCGTCACATCTTCAGGGAACTCGTCGAGATCAACACCACCGACTCGGTTGGCGACAACACCAAAGCGGCCGAGGCGATGGCGGCGCGGCTCAAGGCCGCCGGGTTCCCCGACGCGGACGTCCGGGTGCTCGGTCCGCACCCGCGCAAGGGCAACCTCGTCGCGCGGCTGCGCGGGCCGGGGAAAGGCAAGCCGATTCTTCTGCTCGCCCACCTGGACGTCGTCGAAGCGCGCAAGGAGGACTGGTCGCCGGATCTCGATCCGTTCCGGTTCGTCGAGCGCGACGGCTTGTTCTACGGGCGCGGGACGACGGACGACAAGGCGATGGCGGCGATCTGGATCGCGAACCTGATCCGCTACAAGCAGGAAGGCCTGGTTCCCGATCGCGATCTCATCGTCGCGCTCACGTCGGACGAGGAGGGCGGCGACCACAACGGCGTGGACTGGCTCCTCCAGAACCACCGCGCGCTCATCGAGGCCGATTACTGCCTGAACGAAGGCGGCGGCGGCGATCTCAGAAACGGGCGCCGGCTCGCCAACAACGTGCAGGCTGCCGAGAAGGTCTATCTCAGCTTCCGGCTCGAAGTGACGAACCCCGGCGGGCACAGCTCGCTGCCGGTCAAGGACAACGCCATCTTCCACCTCGCCGCCGGACTCGCGCGCCTGGCCGAGTACGACTTTCCGGTGAAGCTGAGCGAGGTGACGCGCGGGTACTTCGCGCGCCTGGCGGCGACCGAGACCGGCGAGACAGCCGCCGACATGAAGGCCGTCGCGCAGCCGACTCCCGATCCGGCCGCCGTTACGCGGCTGTCCGGGTCGTCCGCCTGGTTCAACGCCCTGATGCGCACGACGTGCGTGGCGACGCGCCTCGAGGGCGGACATGCCGACAACGCGCTGCCGCAGATGGCCCGCGCCACCGTCAACTGCCGCATGCTGCCCGGCGCGGATCCGAAGGAAGTCGAGCAGACGCTCGTGCGCGTGCTCGGCAACGACAAGATCAAGGTCAGACCCACGGGACGGCCGCGGCCCAGCGCGCCGTCACCGCTCCGCCCCGACGTCATGGGCCCGATCGAGCGCGTCACGAACGAGATGTGGCCGGGCGTGCCCGTCATCCCGACGATGTCGACGGGCGCGACCGATGGCCTCTACCTGCGTAACGCGGGCATCCCGGTTTACGGCGTTGACGGGATCTTCACCGACGTGGACGACGTGCGCGCGCACGGGAGAGACGAGCGGCTCGGCGTGAAGGAGTTCTACGAGGGGCGGGAGTTTCTGTACCGTCTCGTCAAGACGCTCGCGGGGGGTGGGCGGTGACGAGTCCGCCGAAGTCACCGCGAAGGCAACCGAGATCGCCGAGAGATCGATCGCAGAGAGCGCCGGAGATCGGTCTGGCTTGTGCTCCCCGTCACCGTCCCCCCCCAGGTCCATCGTCTTGACGGTAAAGAGGTAAGGATGTAAAGATCCCTGCATGGTGACCAGCAGGCTCTCGGCCAAGGGTCAGGTGACGCTGCCCAAGAAAGTGCGCGAGACCCTCGGGATCGCACCGGGCGATCTCGTGGCCTACGAGATCGGCGACAGCGAGGTCTCGATCCGGAAAGTTCGGCCGTTCGACGCCCCGTTTCATGCCGCGCTCTCGGCGACCCTCGATGAATGGGCGAGCAAGGAAGACGACGAGGCGTTCGGTGACCTGTGAGCCGTGGGACGTGGTCGTCGTGCCGTTTCCCTTCTCGGATCGCGCCGGTGACAAGCGGCGGCCTGCGCTCGTGCTCAGTCGGAGCGCGTTCAACGAGAACGGCCACACAGTGCTCGGGATGATCACGACCGCGGCGCACGCACCCTGGCCCGGGGATATCGAGCTCGACGACCTCGACGCGGCCGGTCTGAAGGTCGCCTGCCGCCTGCGGTTGAAGCTCTTCACGCTGGACAATCGGCTCCTCGTCAAGCGGATCGGCCGGCTCGGGAACCGCGACCGGAAGAGGGCTGCCGACAGTCTGCACCGCCATCTCATCTGACCGCGACGCCGCCTTGGCCGGGCCGACCAAGGTCGGCCCCTACGATTCCGAGACGTCACCGTAATTGCGATACGCGGTACTGCGAAACCCAGCCGCGCACGTCCGAGGCGGTGGCATGGCTGGAGGCCGAGACGCGTTCCATGAAGCAGACGCGCCGGCCCAAAGGAAGGGGACCATGAACGGACTTCAGCGCTCGGGCTCGAGGTCCACGCTGAACAGATCGCGGCCCGCGAGGTCGTGAAGCTTCGCCGTCATGACTTCGGATCGCGCATTGATGCGCAGCGTCCCGAAAAACTGCAGCCCGTCGCTCGGCGGGCGGTTCGGCTTCATGCCCGGCGGAATCCCGACAAACCGCACCTCGGGCCCGAACGTCGGATCCAGCACGTTCGGCCCGAACGTGCCGGCGTGGAGCGGCCCGGCGACGAACTCCCAGAACGGCGTGAAGTCGGTGAATCGCGCCCGCGCCGGATCGTAGCGGTACGCCGCGCAGTAGTGCACGTCGGCCGTGATCCAGACGACGTTGCGGATGCGACCGTCGCGGATGAAGCGGAGCAGATCGGCGATCTCGAGCTCGCGCCCGAGCGGCATCCCGGGATCCCCGTTGGCGACGGCTTCGTACTGCGACGGCAGGTCGCGCACGATCAAGCCGATCGGCATGTCGCTCGCAATGACCTTCCAGGTGGCGGACGAGGCAGCGAGCCGCTCCTTGAGCCAGCGAAGCTGCGCCGCCCCGACGAGCGCCGAGGTCTCGTCCAGGGTGGGCTGCCGGTTCTCGCTGTTCGGGCCGCGGTAGCTGCGCAGGTCGAGCGCGAAGACCTCGAGCGAGGGGCCGTAGCCGACCGTGCGATAGATCCGCTCGGGGTCGTCGCCCTGGACCGGCAGCGGGTTGTACTCGAGGAACGCCTGCCTCGCCCGCGCCGCCAGCAGCGCGGCGCTCTTCACCTGGTAGCGCTCGTCACGATCCAGCCGGCGGGTGGGATACCAGTTGTCTCGCACCTCGTGATCGTCCCAAATGACGATCTGCCCCACCTCGGCGTTGAAGCGCCGCATGTGCTCGTCGAGCAGGTTGTACTGATAGTTGCCGCGATAGTCCTCGACGGTCTCGGCCACCTTCGACTTGGCCGGCGTCACGATGTTCCGCCAGATGCGGCCGTCGTCCAGCGTGACCTCGGCTGAGAGCGGCTGGTCGCCGTAGATCGTGTCGCCGAGGTGCACGAACAGGTCGGGCGCCGCGCGCCGCATCGTGTCGTAGAGCCGCAGTCCGCCCCACTCGGGATTGATGCCCCAGCCCTGCCCGACCGTGTCGGCCGAAAAGGCGAGCGTCACGTCTCGCGGCGCCCGCGGATCTGGCGCTGTCGCAAAGCTGCCGGTGACGGGCTCGCTCCAGGTGCGCAGGTCGGACAGATCCTGGAACAGCACGCGGTAGAAGATGCGTTGTCCGGGTGGGAGATCCGTCAGGACCACGC
>CAYHSN010000400.1:0-3763 GCA_964359235.1 uncultured Vicinamibacterales bacterium
CGTTCCTGCGCGACATGGTCGGCAGCTACTTCAAGAACTCGCACCTCGACGTCATGGCCGGCGTCGATCACCTCATCACGCTCGGCATCGCCGACGGCGATCGCATGGCCAAGATGGGCTGGAGCGGCGGCGGACACATGACCAACAAGATCATCACGTTCACGAATCGCTTCAAGGCGGCGGCCTCCGGCGCGGGCGCGGCGAACTGGATCTCGATGTACGCGCAGAGCGACGTGCGGACGTACCGCACGCCGTGGTTCGGCGGCACGCCCTGGCAGAAGAACGCGCCGACCGATCTCTACTGGGCGCACTCGCCGCTCAAGGACGTCGCGAACGTGACCACGCCGACCATCTTCCTTGTGGGTGAAGAGGACGTGCGCGTGCCGATGCCGCAGTCGATCGAGATGTACCGCGCCCTTCTGAGCAACGGCGTTCCGACGCACCTGTACGTCGCGCCGCGCGAGCCGCACGGCTGGCAGGAGATTCGGCACGAGCTCTTCAAAGTCAACGTCGAGCTCGACTGGTTCGAGACATACGTGACGAAGCGGAGTTACACCTGGGAGAAGGCGCCGGAGGACAAGAAGGAGCCGGCGAAGACCACAACGGCCGAGGCGTCACGCTGACGGCGTTCGAATGTCGCGCAGCCCTTTAGGGCTGCCCGTTCACCGTTCGACGAACGGGCCAATCTCGCTCAACAGGAACTGCAGAACGTCTTCCTCGGTGAGTTCCGCCACGGCGGCGCCCTCCCGGAGCGGCCGCTCGGCGGTGATCACGCGGCGCCCGCGAGCGCGGCTGACGCGCCCGACGACGGTGGGCGTGCCGGAGGTGTCGAGTGCGAGCTCGATGGAATCGTCGCGCGCGCGCTCGGACTCGAGGCGCAGCCCGTCGGCCGGCGTCGCGATCTGGAAGGTGTACCCTTCGGCGCGCACCGCGCCGGCGAACACGCGGAACACCGGCTCGGCCACCGCGGTGAGAAAGCGCTCGTAGTCGCGGCCCGCCGCCTCATTCGCGGCGCGCCGCTCCGCGGCCTCACGCTTCGCGCGCTCGATGGCCTGGCGCACGCGGCGACGAACGTCCGAGACCTCGGTCACGGTCACGCGAGCCTTTCGACGAAGGAGGTGTCCACGCCCTCGCGGCGCAACTGCGCCAGCAGGCCGTCGCGATCATAGGCCTTCCGGTACGCCTCGGCCGGGTCGACGGCGCCCGACCGCACGAAGCCGACGAGCGCGTCGTTGAGCGGCGCCATGCCGAGCTTACGCCCGCTTTCGATGGCGTGCGCGAGTTCGGATGTGCGGCCCTCGGCGATGAGCGCGGCGACCGCCCGCGTGTTCAGCAGCACCTCGCGCGCGGCCACGCGCCCGCCGCCGATCTTGCGGAGGAGCACCTGCGCGACGATCGCGCGCAGCGTCGCGGCGAGCGCGGTCTGCGCCTGCGCGCGCCGCTCCGCCGAAAACTGATCGATCACGCGCTCAAGCGCCGCCGTCGCGCCCGCCGCGGGCAACGCGCCGAAGACCAGCCGGCCCGATCCGCCCGCCTCGAGCGCCACCGACGCGAGATCCGCCGAGCGCAGATCCTCGATCACCAGCACATCCGGATCCTCGCGCAGCGCCGCGCGCGCCGCGGCGACCAGGTCTTCGCTCGTCCCACGCAGCTCGCGCTGGCTGACGAACGAGCGCCGGCTCTCGTGCACGAACACGATCTGGCTCTCGAGCGTGATCACGTGATCGGCGCGCGCGCGGTTGATGAGATCGACGAACGCCGAGACGAGCGTCGACTTGCCGCTCGCACGCGGGCCGGTCACGAGCACGAGCCCCTCGGATTCGTCGCAGAGCGCCTGGATCGTGCGCGACAGACCGAGCTGCTCGACCGACAGCGCGCGCGCCGGCAGCATGCGGAAGAGTCCGCCCGGGCCGCGATGATCGCGGAAGCTCATGCACCGCACGCGGCCGACATCCGCCACGTCCGCGATCCACTCCGTCACGGCGCCCGTGCGCAGCGCGTCGCGAGTCGGCTCGGGCGCGAGCTCCATCAGCATGGCCGAGACTTCGGCGGCGCCGAGCGGCGCCTCGGACTCGAGCACGTAGATCTCGCCGTCGACGCGAATGGCCGCGCGCGCCTCGGCGACGATGTAGAGCGCCGACGCGCCGCGGGCCGCGGCCAGCCGCAGCAGCCGATCGAGCGCCGAGCGGCGCACGAATGGAGGCGTGGGCGCCTCCGCGCGCACCATCGGCCGCGTGAGCGGCAGCACGACCGCCATCGCGGGTTCCTCGATCGCGTCGAGCTGCACAGCTTCGAGCTCGGCGGCGACGGGTTCGAACGCCGCCGGAGTCTGCACCACGGCCTCCGGCGCGGGCCCGGGTGCCGGCCCCGCGGCAGGCGCTGGCACGACTTCCGCCGCTTCGACCGTCAGACCGGCGAGCGCGGACGAGAGGTCGTACACCTCTTCCTCGTCGCGTGCGACCTCGCCGGCTGTCGCGCTCGCGGGTTGCTCGCTCGCGAGCTCCGCGGCCGCCACCGCGATCGTGGGGACCTCGATCGCCGGCAGCTCCTCGGCTCCGACCTCCTCGCCGACGAGCTCGATCGCAGGCTCGCTCACGACCGGTGCCTCGGCGACCGGAGCCTCGGGCATCGCCCTGGCCGCCGGCGCGACCACCGGCTCGCTGACGGGAGCGATCTCCGGCGTGTCGACGGGCGTCTCGGCCGCCACGGACTCGACGACATCGAGGGAGACGGCCGGCATGGCAACCGGCGCCACGATCGCGATGGGAGCGGACAGGGTGAATATCTGCGGCTCGACGCGCACGAGCGCGCCCGGCGGCGCGATCTGGAGAACCTGAGTGATCTCGTCACGGGGCGCTTCGATCGGAGCCTGGGCGGCGGGAGGCGCCTCGGCGGGCGCGGCCGGCTCGAACACGACCTCCGACCGCGGGGGGCGATGGTACCGGATTTCGAGCCAGATGTCGTCGCCCCCGCGCGCCGCGATCACGGTGAACCGGCCGGGCACGGCCTCGACGGGCGCGAGCTCGAATTCGATCGCGCCGAAGTCGGTGAGCGCCTGCCGCTCTTCGCCCGGCAGGAGCTGCTGGAGCATCCCCGACACGGCCTCGACCGTCAGCTTCCTGGTCGCCAGCTCGACCTGGCCCCACGCGAGCGGGCCGCGAAACGCGTCCAGCGACTTTGACGTCGTCACGATGTACGGCTTTTCGCCGACGTGCATGACGAGCGCATCGCCTTCGAGCCGGACGATCGCGCCGAGGAGTGAATGAACCAGTGACACCGGCGGCTCCTGCTGCCCGTGAGGCCCCGGGCAGGGACGCAGTAATCCCGTTTAGGTGTCGGTCCGGGCAGGCCCGATCTTTAGCTGGCTCCCGGACCCCTTCCCCACCTCGTAGATACGCACCAGTTCCACGTGCTTGACGCCCTTGCGCTGGTAGGGCGGGATGATGCGCTCGGTGCGCAGGTACTGCAGCATGCTCTCGTCGGCGTAGTCGGGCGGCCCCACTTCTTCCAGCGAGGCGAGCGCCGCCTCGACCGTGGCGAGCGTCATGGCCTTCTCCGACACCCGCCGCGTGCCCGGAATGAGACCCAGATGGCGGACCGTCTCGGTCCTGTGCCGCGTGCGAAAACCGACGTACACCTCGTTGCTGATGAGGCTGTAGCCGGCCTCGGCGCGGCTCGCCGGCGCGTCCTCCACGCGGATGACCTGAATCTCCTCGAACTGCCGGAGCGCGTCGATGAGCGTCTTTGTGAACGCGCCTTCGCC
>CAYHSN010000401.1:0-3763 GCA_964359235.1 uncultured Vicinamibacterales bacterium
GCATTCGGACATGGTCTGTAAGATCTGTGGAACCGACATCGCCGACAAGGCGATCGTCTGCTACCGCTGCGGCGCGGCGACGGCCGAGAAGACCGGCCGGCCGGCCGCCGCTGCGCCGGCGGGCCGCGCCGTGCGAACCGTCCTGGCGTTCGTGGTCGTCATCGCGCTCATCGCGGCCGGCGTCCTCCTGTTGCCGCTGACGCCGCACGGCGCGCCACGCATCCTGGGTTACGCGGCGCTGATGCTCGTGACCTTCGTGGCGCTCCGCCTGATCATCGGCCCGGCCCGTCGCTAGCGGCGCCGGTGGTTGCCGGGCCGCTTCCCGTTCAGCTACACTGACCGGGGTTTTCTCCAGGGATTTTCATCGATGCCAGACGCGCGTTTGGAAGTCACCGACGCTGTCGGCCGGCGTATCGTCCCGGTCGACAGGCAGCCGTTCACGATCGGCCGCCGCGAGACCAACGATCTGCGGCTGACGGGCGGCGAAATCTCGCGCGACCACGCCGAGATCGTCGCCGACGGCGACGGGTTCGCCGTCAAGGACCGCAGTTCGCGCTACGGCACCTTCGTCAACGACGAACCGGTCACCGGCGAGCGGCGGCTCGCGCACGGCGATCGCGTCCGTCTGGGGAGAAGCGGTGGCGCCGAGATCGTCTTCCTGCTCGCCGCGTCGCCGCCCATGACCGATCGCACGACCACGACGGCCATCAGCGACCTGCGGCAGGTCGCGACGCTTCTCGAGGGTCTCCGGGCGCTCGGATCGGGCCGCGTGCTGGACGACGTGCTGGCGCTCGTGCTGGACTCGGCGATCGAGGTCGGCAGCGCCGAGCGCGGGTTCATCATGCTCGCCAGCGAGCAGGGCGCGCTCGAGTTCAAGATGGCGCGCGCGCGCGGCCGCGTCCTGCTGTCCGGCGTGAGCTTCGCGACCAGCCGCAAGATCCCCGAGGAAGTCTTCCGGACGGGCGAGAGCCGCATCGTCGCGGACCTGCTCGACGGCGATCTCGCCAACGTGCACCAGGGCACGGTGCAGCTCGGCATCCGCCACGTGTTGTGCGTGCCGCTGCGGCTCGTGCGCTACGTGGATCGGGCGGCGCAGGTGGGCGAGGAGCGGCGCATCGGCGTCCTGTATCTCGACAGCAAGGAGAAGGGCATGCTGCTGTCGAACACGACGCGAACCGCGCTCGAGACGCTGGCGATGGAAGCCGCCGTGGCCATCGAGAACGCACGGTTGTACCGCGAGGCCATCGAGAAAGCGCGGCTCGAGCAGGAGCTGCGGATCGCCGCCGAGATCCAGATGGCCATCCTGCCCGACCCGATGCATGCGGGGCCATCCTACCGCGCGGCGGCCGGCACGCTGCCGTGCCGCTCGATCGGCGGCGACTTCTACGACTACCTCGACCTGCCGGGCGATCTGTTCGGCTTCGCGCTCGGCGACGTGGCGGGGAAGGGCCCCCCGGCGGCGCTCCTGAGCGCCATGATGCAAGGTATCTTCGCCGCCCAGGCGACCAGCATCGAAGGGCCGGCGACCACCGTGTCGCGCGTGAACCTGGCGCTCTTCCGGCGTGGCATCGAGGCGCGCTACGTCACGCTCCTGTACGCCGTCCTTTCGGCCGACGGCCGGCTCACCTATTGCAACGCGGGCCACAACGCGCCGGTCGTAATCGGCCGGCAGGGCGTCCGCCGGCTGGAGACGGGCGGGCCTCCGGTGGGGCTCTTCGAGTTGTCGCAGTACGCCGAAGAGACCGTCACGCTCGATCCCGACGATTGCATCGTCGTCTTCAGCGACGGCGTGTCGGAGGCGCTCAGCAGCGACGGCGCCGAGTTCGGCGACGATCGGATCATCGACTGCATGAAGGCGCACGCCCAGGACGACCCGCAGCACCTGGTCGCGGAGCTGTTCGCGCGCGTCCGTGGCTTCACCGTCGGCGCCGCGCAGAACGACGATGTGACGGCGCTGGTTGTCCGGTACGATGGAATAAAGAGCAGAACTGACAACTGACAACTGACAACTGACGACTGGAAATCCGGCAGCCAGGCTCCCAACGGTTGCGGGCCGCGAGTTGCAAGTTGTCAGTTGTCAGTTCCAAGTTGTCAGTTCAGTGTTGGTCTTCGATGCACCACCCTCTCATCTACGACTGGAACCACACCAGCGAGCTGATCGCCCGTCCGGTCATGCTGGACGACGAGACGCTGCGTGACGGGTTGCAGTCGCCGTCGGTGCAAACGCCGGCGATCGAGCAGAAGATCGCGCTGCTGCACCTGATGGACGCGCTGGGTATCGACACGGCGGACGTCGGGCTGCCAGGCGCCGGGCCGCACGTGGTCGCCGACGTCGAGCGGCTCGCGCGGGAGATTGTCGACCAGAAGCTGAAGATCAGGCCGAACTGCGCGGCCCGTACGCTCGAGGCCGACATCAAGCCCATCGTCGAGATCTCGCACCGGGTCGGGATTCCGATCGAGTGTTGCGCGTTCATCGGGTCGAGTCCGATCCGGCGCTACGTCGAGGACTGGACGATCGATCAGCTCCTGAAGCGCACGGATGAGGCCGTGTCGTTCGCGGTGAAGGAAGGCGTGCCGGTGATGTACGTCACCGAGGACACGACGCGCGCCGATCCCGACACGCTGCGCCTGCTGTACTCGACGGCGATTCGCGCGGGCGCGACGCGGGTCTGCGTCGCCGACACGGTGGGGCACGCGACGCCGGCCGGCGCCGCGGCCGTCGTGCGGTTCATCGCGAGCGTCGTGGAGGAGTGCGGCGGCGGGGTCGGGATCGACTGGCACGGGCATCGCGATCGCGGGCTCGACGTGACGAACGCGATGGCCGCGATGGACGCCGGCGCGACGCGCCTGCACGGCACGGCCATCGGCATCGGCGAGCGCGTCGGCAACACGCCGATGGACCTGCTGCTCGTGAACCTCGTGCTGATGGGGTTCATCTCGCGCGATCTGACGAAGCTCGGCGAGTACTGCGCGCTCGCGTCGGAGGCCTGCGGCGTGCCGATTCCGGCGAACTACCCGGTCGTGGGGCGAGACGCCTTCCGCACGGCGACCGGCGTGCACGCGGCGGCGGTGATCAAGGCGATCCGCAAGCGCGACCCGGCCCTGACCGACGCGGTCTACTCCGGCGTGCCGGCACGCATGGTCGGCCGCGAGCAGGAGATCGAGATCGGGCCCATGTCGGGCAAGTCCAACGTGGTCTACTGGCTCGAGAAGCGCGGCCTCGCGGCCACCGACGAGATCGTCGATCGCATCTTCACCCGCGCGAAGCACACGACGCACGTCCTGACCGAAGAAGAGATCCTCGCCGAACTGCATGGCGGTTGAGACGCTGCGGCTCAGCGCGGCCTGGGCCGCAACCAAATGAGCGCGGCTGGTGGTGGCCGCGCTGAGTAGGCGCTTCGCGCCATCGAATCGTCAAGACGGCGTTTCTGCTCTCGTAAGATGTGGAGGTTGTTGTTGTGCGACGGCCACACATCCGCGGAGGAGCAGAAACGCCATGCACGAGTTTATCGCGAGACACCGAGATCACATTGTTGGGGTGCTGTCCGGCTTCGATCGGCTCGTTTTTCGAGGGACGTTGCGGTCGATGGCCCATGTCGACGGGATGAAGCGGTACCTGTGGGCCAATCAGGTGCTGCTGAAGGACTTCGGCACGCACGTCGACCGCGTCAGTCAGGCCCTGAAGGAGGCCGCCGTGGCCGAAGCCACCCGGCTGGGGCGTCCGGTCCAGTACCTCCGCTCCAGCGACCTCGACAAGGACGCC
>CAYHSN010000402.1:0-3760 GCA_964359235.1 uncultured Vicinamibacterales bacterium
CACTACCGACGATTCGGCGCCTGCGAACACACGGACCGTGTGATCGCCGTCTACGAAAGCATCGAAGCGAGTCCCCTCCGCAGCTCCGATCGGGTTGCCACGACGCAGCAGCATGAAGGGAGCTGCCGGCCACAACAGTGCGGCCGTGATCGCCGTTGTGACGACGACACCCGTTACATGGCTGTCACCCTGTTTCGTTTGCGCCGAACGCAGCCGGATCAACTGCCGGTCCGCGCTCCTCGTCTCGGTGATGGCGAATACTAGCCGGCCGGCGCGTCCCATCCGCTTGCGGGGCTCGGCTTCGACAATGGTTCCACTCGCCGGGGTGCCCTGCTTGATCACCACGACGCCGACGAGAACAACGTCTTCGAAGAGTTCGAGGTTGACCGACTCACCCGCTTTCGACGTCTCTGACGAAATCGTCTGGAGCAGCCGTACCCGCACGCGTGTCCCGTCTGGTACAAGCAGGTCGGGACCGAGCGCTGGAATTGGAGGAACCGAGAGAACAGCAACGAGGCCGGCGGCAACGAGAGGACGGATCATAGAGCTTCCTTCGCGGCACCCTCATGGGGATGATCCTGTGGTGGGAATGTGCGGGATGACGATAGTCTACACCTCAATTGCCGCCGAAGTACACGGTGACAGCCAATCTGACAGCCACACCGATAGACGCCGGCGGACGGTCCACCTCTCATCGGACAGAAAACCCAGCAATACTCACGCTCAGGACACCGGCGGATGCCAGCGGACACGGCTTCTGGTGATTCGTAATCAGCAGGTCATCGGTTCGAGTCCGACCGCCGGCTTCAGAACAAGCCCCGCACCGTCCAAGGCTTGCAGCGATTAGCGCACCGTCCGTTGCAAATTATCATCTGGTCGCGGAGGGCGTAGTTTGCAACCACTTTGCAAGTTGAGCGCGCGAGCGATCGGCGGAACGCCATGATCCTCCGCCCGGCCGTACTCCCGTCGCTGGCGTCTTAAAGACCGCACGGCGTCTCAAGGAGAACGAGCATGAAGAACCTTCTTCGCTTGATGGTCGTCGCCTGGGCGGTCGATCCGGTCTCGGCTTTTGCACAGCCGGCGACCGTGGGCGATCAGCCGGGCACTCCGGGCGTGGTTCGGCTGGCTTACTTCAGTCCACAACGCGCGTTTTCCGAGTCAGCCGAGGGAAAGGCCGCGATTGCGCGGTTGACGGCACTTCAGGCCGAGAAGGCTCGCTCGATCGAAGAGAAGAACAAGGCACTGCAGGCGCAACAGCAGGCGCTGGAACAGACTGCGTCCATCCTGGGTGAGCCGGCGCGGAATCAGCGGGCCAAGGAGGTGGAGAAGTTCCAGATCGACGTGCAGCGTTTCATCCAGGACGCGCAAGCCGAGCTGACAGGCGTTCAACGCGACATGGAGAGCGCGTTTCTCGCCAAGCTCAAGCCCGTCGTCGAGCAAGCAGCCAAGGAGAGAAGCCTTCAGTTGGTGTTCAACCTGGATGAGGGGACGATCGCCTGGGCCGATCTGTCCCTGGACATCACGGCCGAGGTCGTCAAGCGGCTCGACCAACCCTCCGGAGCGATCCCGAAGGATCGCTGACCCCTCGGGATCGCGCTGGCGCCGGACGAGCACCTCCCGCAGCGTCGCGGAGATCGGGATCTGGCACCCGCGACGGGTCTTGGTCTTCCGGCCGGGCGCCCTTCCGCATGCCCGTCTCCGGGGCCGCGACGACAAGGTCGCCGGGTAGACGTAGGCCTGACGCAGCAGGCCCCCACGCAACAGGATCGCGATCTTGTGCGAGTCGAGCCGACGTCTACGTCCGGGCATCCGTGACGAGCAGGACCACGGGAGCTGCCGCAAACGTCGCGGGATCCCTGGGGCTCACCTGGAACAGGAGACCCGCCATCACGCCCCCGACCGCGAAGGCGCAGGCCACGCCCACGCCGGTTCCGATGTCAACCACTCTGAGTGCCGCGATGAAGATCTTGAGTCGGACCGATCACCTGGGGTCGTCAGTCGTCAGTTGTCAGTGGACCCCGTGTCCCATCTGCAGGAGTGCGGGATCGGCGCCGAGGCGCCGGATCGCCGTTTCCCACATCAACCCGGGCTCGACGTCGAACACCAGATCCAGCTCGACCTCCGCCGTGAGCCACGCCGACGCCTGCATCTCCATGTCGAGCTGTCCGGGCCCCCAGCCCGCGTAGCCCGCCAGCACGCGCGCGCGCGGCGGCGGGACGACCCCGAGCACGCGCCGCAACTCGAGCGGCGACGTCGACAGATACAGGCCGTCGCGGATGGTGCGGTACTCGGATTGCTCGGGCGGATCCGCAAGGAGGATCCACCCGCGGTGCGGCTCCACCGGTCCGCCGACCCAGAGCCACAGGCCGTTGTCCTCCAGCACCGGCGGCGTGAGGCCCACGACGTGCGACGCGGGGACGTCGGTCGGACGATTGAGCACGAGACCGAAGGCGCCCTCCGGCGCGTGCTCGCAGAGCAGCACGACCGTCCTGCTGAAGTTCGGGTCCTGCAACTGCGGCATCGAGAGCAGGAGCGAAGGAGCGAACGAATAGGTCATGGTCAGTCCCGCGCGGCGTCGAGGCGCGCGCGCGCCCACGCCACGTGTTCGGCGACGAGCGGGTCGGCTGCGCTCGGCGCCTCGAATTGGCCGTTGAGCGCCGCGAGCGCCGCGCCATCGCCCGAATTCCCGAGCGCGACCGCGAGATTGCGCCGCAGACCCCGCAACCCTGCGCGCGCGAGCGCGCTCCCCTCCAGGAGCGTCTGCAGGGCTTCATCCGATCGGCGCCACAGATCGAGTGCCCTCGCACCGTCGAACGCGGGGCGCGGCAGCCATGTCGCCGCCTCCGATCGACCCGTCGCCGGCGTCAGGTTCCACGGGCACACGTCCTGGCAGATGTCACAACCGAAGACGTGCGCGCCGACGTCCTGGCGCAGCCCCTCGGGAATCGATCCGCGCAACTCGATCGTCAGGTACGACAGGCACCGCGTCGCGTCGAGCACGCGCGGATCGACGAGCGCGCCGGTCGGGCACGCGTCGAGACACAGCGTGCACGTGCCGCACCGATCGAGCGCGGGCGCGTCGGGCTCGAGCGGCACGTTGCTGACGATCGCAGCCAGAAACAGCCACGACCCGAGCTCGGGGTTGATGAGGCAGGTGTTCTTGCCGATCCATCCCAGCCCGGCGTGCTGCGCGTAGACGCGTTCCTGCACCGGGCCCGTATCGACGTGCGCCTTCGCCTCGAATCCGCCGCCGCTCGCCGCCTTCATCCAGGCCGTCAACCGATCGAGCCGCGCTCGGATGACGTCGTGATAGTCATCGCCCCAGGCGTAGCGCGCGATCTTCGCCTCGCGCGGATCCGCGCGCTCGACCGAGTACGGCCGCTCGACGTTGTAGACGACACCGAGCATCACGACGGACCGAGCCGACCCCAGCATGGCGCGCACGTCGGCGCGCCGCGCAGCCGTGCGGGTCATGTACTGCATCTCGCCCGCGTACCCGCGGTCGAGCCACTCGCGCAGGAACCGCAGCTCCGGAAACGCCTCCGCCGGCGCGATGCCGCACAGGTCGAACCCCTCCTCCCGCGCGCGTTGCTTCACCCGCTCCGCCGTCAGCACCTTGCACCCAGCACCTTGCACCTTGCCCCTTTGTACCGTGCACCGTGCACACCACCGCGGACCATGGGCCGGCTAAAGCCGGCCCCTACGTTCTGATGAGACCATGGGCCGGCTAAAGCCGGCCCCTACGGTCTGATGAGACCAA
>CAYHSN010000403.1:0-3759 GCA_964359235.1 uncultured Vicinamibacterales bacterium
TCAAACCGAGGAGTCACCTTGAAGCGTCGTTGAGCGCGAAGCTTCGCTACTAGCCGTGCAAGCACGGCTAGCGATCGCGGGCGAGCACGTAGTCCGGAAGCGCAATCAGCAGATCGCGCTCGCGGCTGGCCGGGAACGCGCCCAGGTAGTCCTTGGCGGCGCCGGCGAATTCGACGGCGCGCGCGTAGGCCGATTCGGTCGCGCGGTGTTCGCCGAGCAGCTCGCGAATCTCACGCCACTCTTCGGGCGTCACGGTCCGCTCGCGGACGATGCGCTCGACGAGGTTCCGCGCGCGCGCGCCGGCACGCTGCAACAGGTAGATGATCGGCAGGGTGACCTTGCCCTCGCGCAGGTCTCCGCCCACGGGCTTGCCGAGCGCCTGCTGATCGGCGGTGAAATCGAGCAGGTCGTCGACGAGCTGGAACGCCACACCGAGGTTGAAGCCGTACTCGCGCAGCGCCTCCTCCTGCCCGCGGGGCACACCGCCGAGGATGGCGCCAATCTGGGAGCAGCCGCCGAAGAGGTACGCGGTCTTCCGGCGGATGATCTCGAGGTGCTCCTCCTCGGCGATATCGACGTCACCGGTCTTGGTGAGCTGATAGAGCTCGCCTTCGATCATTTGCAGCGTCACGTCGCACAGCAGGCGGATGACCTCCAGCGAGTCCTCGGTCAGCGCCAGCGCCATCGACTTGATGTAGAGGTAGTCGCCGAGCAGGACCCCGATGTCGTTGCCCCAGCGCGAATGCACCGCGAGCCGACCGCGGCGCAGGTCCGACCCGTCGATGATGTCATCGTGCACGAGCGTCGCCGTGTGGATGAACTCCACGACCGACGCGTAGAGCACCGCCCGATCGCCCTGGTAGCCGCCGAGGCGCGCCGCCATCAGGAGCAGCGCCGGCCGCACCCGCTTGCCGCCGCTGTTCTGAATGTAGCGGCCGATCTCCGGAATCAACTGCACGCGCGACTGGATGTGGCGGACGAACTCCTGTTCGACGGCCTCGAGACCCTCGCGAATCGGCTCGAAGATCTGGGTGAGCTCGAGGGGTGCGGATTTCTGCACAGTCCTGCCATCAGACCACATCTTCGGCGGGGGTGTCAACGCGCTAACCCCTTGAGGGCCCGTGAGTTCTCCCGCTCGACGAGCCCGCCGAGAGAACCACGGAGGCCACGGAGACATGGACCGCGGAGAACGCGGAGAAACCGATCTTCTCTTCTCTGAAGAGATGAGTCTCCGCGATCTCCGTGGTTGGCTTCTCGGTGATCTCCGCTGGCTCCGTGGTGACGCGCTCAGGGCCGGAACAGCGTCTCGAAGGCGAGGGTCGCGGCGGCCGCTACGGACTCGAGCGTTTCGCCGCGCGCGCGCGCCAGCCCCTCGGCCACCTGGACGACCCACGCGGGCTCGTTCCGCTTGCCGCGGTACGGCGCCGGCGCGAGATACGGCGCGTCGGTTTCGACGAGCAGACGCTCGGCCGGGACGACCCGCGCCGCCTCGCGGATGGACTCCGCGCGCGGGAACGTCACGATGCCGGCAAACGAGACGTGGAACCCGAGGTCCAGCGCGGCCCGCGCCGTCGCCTCGTCACCGGAGAAGCAGTGGAAGACGCCGGTCAGATCGCCGGCGCCCTCTTCGCGCAGGATGGCGAAGGTCTCTTCGGTCGCTTCGCGGGTGTGAATGACGACGGGCAGCCTCAGCTCGCGCGCCAGGCGCACCTGCCGGCGGAACACCTCGCGCTGCACGTCGCGCGGCGAGAGGTCGTAGTGATAGTCGAGGCCGATCTCGCCGACCGCGCGAGCGGCCGGTGTCGCCTCGATCGCCGCGCGCACCACGGCGGCCGCCTCGTCCTCGCGGCCGGCCCACTGCCCGGCCACGTGCGGATGCACGCCGATCGCAAAGCGCGTCTCGGGCCAGAGTGCGGCGACCCGGCGCCCGCGCTCAGCCTCCCCCTCGTCGCCAGCCGTGAGGATGCACAGGCCCGCTCGCACACCCGCCGCTCGCGCGCGCCCGACGACGGCCTCGAGATCGGACTCGAAGGCCGGGTCGGCGAGGTGGAAGTGGGAGTCGATCACAGACGGAGTGTCGAGTGTCGAGTGTCGATTACCGCACGCGCGAGCCGAGCGGCGGCAGAGGCTCCTCGAAGATCACGAGCGTTGGCTGGCCGCCGTCCGGGCTCGCGGCGAGGATCATGCCGTTCGACTCGATCCCCATGAGCTTGGCGGGCTTCAGGTTGGCGACCACGACGACGGTCTTGCCCACGAGCGCGCTCGCCTCGTACGCCTCGGCGATGCCGGCCACGAGCGTGCGCTGCTCGGTCCCGAGATCCACGCGCATCCTGATCAGCTTCTTCGAGTTCGGGACGCGCTCGGCTTCGAGGATCCGGGCCACGCGCAGGTCGATCTTCATGAACTCGTCGATCGAGATGCGATCGCCTTCGGCCGCCGGGGCCGAGGGAGCCGGCGCGACTGGCGCCGCCGGCGTGGACTGGCTCGTCTGGGACTTCTGCTCATCAGTCATGGGTGATGGTCTCTCCTCACTCTCCAGCCGAGGCCAGAGCTGATCGCCTTTCACGATCGTCCTGTCGCCGGACGTGCGCCACACGGCGTCCCGGTCGAGCCGAAACGATCCGGCGGCCCGCGTCTCGCCCATCCGTCGCGCGATCTCGGCCGCCGATCGCGGGATGATCGGCAGCAGCAACAGCCCGGCGATGCGCACCGCCTCGCTCGCTTCGTACAGGACCTGATTCAGGCGTTCGGCCTTCGAGGCGTCGCGTGCGAGCGCCCACGGCTCGGTCTCGGCGATGAACTCGTTGGCCGCGTCCACGAGCCGGTACGCGGCCGCCGCGCCCTCGTGCAGCGCGTACTGCTCCATGGCCCTCCGGTAGTGCCGCAGCACATCGCCGGCGAGGGCCGCGAGGCGGCCCGGCGCATCGGAGGGTGACGTGAGGCGGCCACCGCGGTAGCGGTCGGCCATCGAGGCGACGCGGTTCACCAGGTTCCCGAGGTTGTTGGCGAGGTCCACATTGTAGCGCTCCTCGAAACGCTCCCACGAGAAGTCGCCGTCGCTCCCGTACGGGATCTCCTTCACGAGAAACAGCCGCAGCGGGTCCGGCCCGAGACGATCCGCCGCTTCGAGCGGGTCGACGATCGTCCCGAGCGACTTGCTCATCTTCTGGCCCTTGAAGTACACGAATCCGTGGCCGAAGACCTGGCGCGGCGGCGCGACGCCCGCACTCAGCAACATCGCGGGCCAGACCACGCAGTGGAACCGCGTGATGTCCTTCCCGATGATGTGCAGGTCGGCAGGCCACCAGCGCTCGAACAGCGCGGCGTCGCCTGCGAAGCCCACGGCCGAGATGTAGTTGATGAGCGCGTCGAACCAGACGTAGACGACCGATCCCGTGTCGATCGGCAGCGGAATGCCCCAGTGCTGCCCCGCCCGGCTGATCGAGATGTCCTCGAGGCCGCCTTCCAAGAGACGCAGGATTTCGTTGCGCCGGATCTCGGGCTCGAGGAACTCGGGGTGCGCGTCGAAGTGACGAAGGAGGATCGGCCCGTACTTCGACAGGCGGAAGAAATAGGACTGCTCCTTATATCGCAGCAGCGGCCGCCCGGAAATCGCCGATTTGTACTCATTCACCTTCGCCTCGGTCTCGGTGACGAACTCTTCCTGTCCTTCGTCATACCAGCCTTCGTAGGATGAGAGGTAGATGTCATCGTTCGCTACCATCCGCCGAATAATCTCCTGCACAGAGAGCTTGTGGC
>CAYHSN010000404.1:0-2114 GCA_964359235.1 uncultured Vicinamibacterales bacterium
CCCGACAAAGCAGGCCTGAAAGGCCTGCGCTACGGATTTCTTCTCAGGCTCTGAGGTCACTGCCGGGCGGTTTCAGCAACCGGCCGGCCGTAGCGCAGGTACAGGATCGGCACGACGGCCATGTTCATGAACGTCGACGTCACGAGCCCGCACAGAATGACGATCGCCATCGGCGTCTGAATCTCGCTGCCGGCCTTCCCGCCGCCCAGCGCGAGCGGGATGAGCGCAAGCCCTGCCGCCATCGCGGTCATCAAGATGGGCACCAGCCGTTCACGCGCGCCGCGCTCGACCGCCTCGCGAAAGTCCCGGACGCCTTCTTCCTCCTGCAGGTGACGGATGTGCGAGACCAGCATGATGCCGTTCCGGGTGGCGATGCCGAACAGCGTGATGAATCCGATGATCGAGGCCACGCTGAGCACGCCGCCCGCGAGAAAGACGCCCGCGACACCGCCAATCAACGCCAGCGGCAGGTTGACCATCACGATCAAGGCGTCGCGCGGCCGGCCGAAGGCCAGCACCAGCAATATGAAGATGCCGGCAATCGCCACGGCGCCGAGCAGCGCGAGCTGGCGCGAGGCGCTCTCCTGGCTTTCGAATTGCCCCCCGTACTCGACCCGGTAGCCGGCGGGCAGCCGCACCTGCCGGGTCACTTCCTGGCGGATGTTCTGGACGACCGCGCCGAGGTCGCGCCCGGCCACGTTCGACGACACCACGATGCGGCGCTGGACGTTCTCGCGGCCGATCAGGTTCGGTCCCTGGTCCTTCCGGACCAGGCCGAGCGCGCGAATCGGGATCCGCTCGCCATTCGGGCCGTCGATCGGCAGCTCGGCGATGCGATCGACATCCGACTGCGCCGCCTGATCGAACTTCACCACGAGGTCGAACGCCGTCGTCCCCTCGAAGACGCGGCCGACGGTGGTGCCGACGAACGCGGTTTCGACGGCGCTCGTCACGTCCCCGATGCGCAGTCCGTAGCGGGCGACGGTGGCGCGGTCGAGCTCGAACCGGATGAACGGGATGTCCACCTGCTGCTCGACCGAGAGGTCCACCACGCCCGCGACGCCGCTCATTGCGGCGCGCACGCGCTCCCCGAGCTGGCGGAGGGTCGCGAGGTCGTCACCGAAGACCTTGACGGCGATGTTCGCGCGGGTTCCGGACAGCATGTGGTCGATGCGGTGCGAGATCGGCTGCCCGATGGTGACGTTGGTGCCCGGCAGCGCCGCGAACGCCCGGCGCAACACCGTCAGCAACTGCCCGCGCGGCCGGCCGCCCTCGTGCAGACCGACGTCGATCTCGGCGGCCTCGACGCCCTGCACGTGCTCGTCGAGCTCGGCCCGGCCGGTCCGCCGCGCGGTGGCGACGACTTCCGGCTGGTCCAGCAGGATCTCTTCGACCCGGCGGCCGATCGCGTCCGACTTGGCCAGCGAGGTGCCCGGCAGCGTGTTGACGCTCACGGTGAGCGTGCTCTCGTGGAACTCGGGCAGGAACGCGCGACCCATCAGACTCGAGGCGACGAGCGCGGCGACAAGCAGGACCAGCGACAGTCCGATGACGAGCCGAGGACGGCCAAGCATGCCAGGCAGCGTCCGGGCGTAGAGCGCTTTCAGATGGCTGGTCAGCCAGCCGTCGTGTCCTCTCTCGATCGATCGCGCCTGAGGAAGAAACGTGTAGCAGAGCGCGGGCGTGATGACCAGCGCGACGGCCAGCGAGGCGGCCAGCGACACGACGTAGGCGAGCGCCAGCGGCGTCAGCAAGCGCCCCTCGACGCCCGACAGCGCGAACAGCGGCAGGAAGACCAGCACGATGATCACCGTCGCGAACACGATCGAGCCGTTGATCTCGAGCGTGGCGTCGCGCACGATGTCGGCTGCGGAGCGCCTCTCGGAGGCCTCGCGCGCGCTGTTCTCGCGAAGGCGCCCCGACTTCGCTCCTCGAGCTTCGTCGAGGGTCGCCGGACTCCGCTCTTCGAGCTTCGTCCGGGGCCGCCGAAGCTCTGCGGAGGCGCCCGAAGCCTCGCGAAGGCGCCCCGACTCCGCTCGTTGAGCTTCGTCGAGGGTCGCCGAAGCCTCGCGAAGGCGCCTGACGACGTTCTCCACGTCGATGATCGCGTCATC
>CAYHSN010000404.1:2214-3749 GCA_964359235.1 uncultured Vicinamibacterales bacterium
CCGAAGCCTCGCGAAGGCGCCTGACGACGTTCTCCACGTCGATGATCGCGTCATCGACCAGGGCGCCGATCGCGATGGCCATGCCGCCGAGCGTCATGGTGTTGATCGTGGCGCCGAACCCGCGCAGGACGAGCACGGCCGCGGCGAGCGACAGAGGCATGGCGAGGAGCGTGATGGAAGCCCCGCGAAGGTTGGCGAGAAACGCGACAACGATCAGAATCACGAGCAGCGCTCCGTCGCGCAGCGCGGTGACGACGTTGTCGATGGCGACCTGGATGAAATCCGCCTGACGGAAGATCCGTCGATCGATCGTCATGCCCGCAGGCAGCTCGCGCTGAACCGTGTCCAATTCAGCGTCCAGGCGGCGCGTCAGCTCGATCGTGTTCGCCCCCGGTTGCTTCTGCACGCCCACGATGACCGCGGGCTTCCCGTTGCGCGATCCTTCCCCCCGCTTGAGCGCGGCACCCGTGGCAACGTCGGCCACGTCTCGCACGAGCACGGGGCGGCCGCCGCGCAGCGCGACGACGGTCTCGCCGATGTCCTCGGCCGTGCGCACGCGCCCGATCGCCTGCAGCACGTACTCCTGCGCCCCTTCGTGGTAGATGCCGGCCGACGTGTTCTGGCTCGCGCTGCGCACCGCGTCGAGCAGCTCCGACACCGAGAGGCCGCTCGCGCGCAGCCGATCGGGGTGCACGACCACCTGAAACTGCTTCTCGCCGCCGCCGATCGGCGTCACCTGCGACACGCCGGGCACCGCGAGCAGGCGGCGCCGGACCACCGTATCCGCGATGGTCCGCAGCGCCAGCGGGTCGTCGCGCTCGGACGAGATGGCGAAAAACAGGATCTCGCCCATGATCGACGAGATCGGTGCGAGGATGGGACGCTCGACCTGCGGCGGCAGCGTGCCGGCGACGAGCGAGAGCTTCTCGGTCACCACCTGCCGGGCGGCGAAGATGTCGGTTCCCCAGTCGAACTCGACCCAGACGACGGCGATCCCGACGGCCGTCGCGGAGCGCACGCGCCGCACGCCGGCGGCGCCGTTGACGGCCGCCTCGATCGGAAACGTCACGAGCGCTTCCATCTCCTCGGGCGCCATGCCGTGCCCCTCGGCGATCACCGTGACGGTGGGGGCCGTGAGATCCGGAAACACGTCCACCGGCATGTCGCGCGCCACGACCGCGCCGGCGACGAGCAACACCGCCGAAAGGCCAATCACCAGCCAGTGGTGATCGATCGACCACTGGATGAGCCGCTTCATCATCGATCGGTCCTCCCCGGAGCTTGTCATTCATTCAGCTTTCAGCTATCAGCTATCAGCCGTCAGCCGCCAGTGCGTGCCCTCCTGGAAAAATCATCGGGATTCTCGTGACTGGCGCTGAAAGCCGAGAGCTGGCAGCTGAGAGCTGGCGGTTTTTCCACACGCTCTCAGTGCACGTGCCCTTCGGCCGGGAGCTGGCTCGCGGCCGCGGCCAGCCGGATCTCGTACGCCCCACGCGTCACGATGCGCTCGCCTGGCGTGATCCCCGCGCGCACGC
>CAYHSN010000405.1:0-3748 GCA_964359235.1 uncultured Vicinamibacterales bacterium
TGCGTCTCAACTACATTCCCAAACCGGGGGCGGATTTCTATCTGGTCTACACCGAGGCCGATCGTGTGGCCGGCCGCGTCGTCCCGCGGAATCGGTCGCTCATCGTGAAGCTGAACTACATCCTCGATTTCTGAACGATAGTTCGCTCACTTCAGCAGGAAGCGAAAGCTCTGGATGCGTTGGTCGGTCAGGGTGCGCAGGAAGCTCGGGACCACGCGGTCCATGAGCTCGAAGTAGGCGGAGAGCGCAGGGACGTTCTGTGTCGGCTCGTAGGCGACTTCCTCGGTAAAGGATTCCCTGTGGAGGACCGCGCCTGTCTGCCCGTCGATGAAGACGAAGGTCGGCGCCAGGATGAACGTCGCGCGCTCGCGAAAGCCTCGTTGTACGACGGCTGCGCGCCGGCGCCCGAGCGCGTCGAACTCCTCCTCGGTTCGGTCCCCGGATTCGAGGCGGATCCTCGACACAAAGCGCAGGCTCCCTGCGACGATGAGCGGTTCCTGGTATTCTTCACCAATCTTCTTCCAGAAGGCCGCGTTCGCGAAGATCGACTCGTCTTCCGCCGAAGCGCGCGTGTGCTGACGCATCGCCGCGCCTGCCGAGAGCGAGGCGGATTCTTCCGGCGCCTGACCCAGTTCGGACCGCTGCGCTTCAGCGATGTCGGCGAGCGGCAGCACGCCGGCGTCGATCACGTGGAGCCTCGACTTCGATCGAAGCTGGCTGCGGAGCAGCCGCACGGTCTCGACGTTCGTGTCGACCTCGTCGGTTCCAGCAGACAGGAATCCCGCGACGAGGACGCGCTGGAACGGTGACACGTCGAGCGTCGCCCGGCTCGGCGTCTCGACGGGTACCTCGTAGAAGCTCACGCACCCGGCCGTGATCAGCGTGAGACCCAGGCTAGCGATCGTCGCGCTTCGTCGTCCGATCATGGAGCTCCTTGAACAGGTCGTGGTTCTGCGCGATGAACAGGTTCTTCGGGTCGAGCTGGAGCGCCTTCATGTATGCGGCGTACGCTTTCTCGACTTGCCCCGCCTGCTCGTACGCGATGGCGAGGTTGTTGTACGCCGCGGCGTACGTGGGGTCGATCTCGACCGCCCGCTCGAACCGGTAGATCGCTTCTTGCCAGAGACCGGCCTGCGCCACCCGGATACCGAACGCCACCTGGGCCTTCGCATCGCTGCGCCGGTCGGCCCAGGCACTGGTGGGGAAGAGCCCGAGGAGGAGCGCGGCGACAACCAGAGACTTGAGCGTCATGGGCGCGTACCCCTTGATTGACGATTCTTAATCCTGCTCGATGGTCTTCATGCGCTTCATCATGGGGCACCCCATCGCGGAAGCATCCTGACTCGACCCTGTCTGCATAATGCCTTCCAGGTAGCCCGTCATCTGGCGCCGCATGTCCATGCGCTCACGCATCCGCTCGCGCAGCGCAACGAGCTCGTTGACGGCGGCAACCCTCTTGTCAAACCGGTCGATGCGCGCTTCCGCGCGCATTGTCGCAAAGAGCTCGTCGAGCGCTTCGTCGACGACCTGCAGATCGATCGTCATCGTCTGCGTCTGCAGCTTGACCATCATCTCCTTGCAGGTCTCCATCGACATCGGCGGCTGGTCTTGGGTCGGCACTTGCGCGACCGTCGGATTCTGAGCCTCACGTACCTGCGCTTGCGGGCTCTGAGCGGCAACGCCGGTCGCGAGAGCCATCGCGATTAGCATGGCGGAAAGTTCGATAGAGGTTCGCAAGTGGGGCCTCCGTGAGTTTTCGTTAATCGACCGTGTGTAGCGAGGCCTTCATTCTCCGAAGAGCAACTTGCGTTCCCCATCACTCACCGGAAGAGCAGGCTGGCTCCGACCGTCCTCCTGGCACGCCGCCTGCTGCATCCCCGTCCAAGTCCGCAGTGCGCGTGTGAGTTTGTCTGATTTCCGACAATCCAGTGCTTGGGCTCATTCACCCAGGAGGGCTTTCATGAAGAAGCGTTTAACGGCCACTCTGGCGATCGCGGTGTTGCAAGGGTGGTGAGCGCCTCTTCACTCGACGGCTCATAACGCAGGAGGAAAAGGATGAGACTCCGTACGCTCGTCATGGTGTGGTGCGCGGCGATGCTGCTCTCGCGGCCCGCCGTTGCGCAGGAGCAGCGTGGCTCCATCGAAGGCGTCGTCAAGGACGCGTCGGGCGCGGTGCTGCCCGGCGCGACCGTCGAGGCCCATCGCGCGGGAGGCGCGGCCCTGGCGACGGTCACCAACCCGCAGGGCGCCTTCCGGTTCCCGGCGCTGCCGGCGGGGATCTACGAGGTGACCGCCTCGCTTTCCGGCTTTCAGACGTTCAAGTTCGAGAACGTCGAAGTGCTGCTCGGCCAGCTCAAGCGGCTCGAGTTCACGCTGGCGATCGCCGGCGTGACCGAGCAGGTGCAGGTGACGGCCGAGTCGCCCCTCATCGACGTCACGCAGAGCACGAAGTCGTTCAACATTCGCGACGAGGTGATGGACAAGCTGCCGCGCGGGCGCGACTTCTCGACGGTCGTGACGCAGGCGCCGGGCGCCAACCCCGAGGGGCGCTTCGGCGGCGGCATCTCGATTGACGGGTCGAGCAGCTCCGAGAACGCCTACGTCGTCGACGGCGTCGACACCACGCAGCTCATCAGCGGCGTCCAGGGCAAGCGCGTCGTCACCGACTTCATCGACGAGATCCAGGTGAAGTCGAGCGGCTACCCGGCGGAGTATCGGGGCTCGACGGGCGGCGTGATCAACATCGTCACCAAGAGCGGCACGAACGCGTTCCGGGGCAGCGCCTTCACCTATTTCACCGGTGACGCGACCGAAAGCTCACGACGTCCGACGTTGCGCCTGAGCCTGACCAACGCCGACGTGGCGGAGTACATCACGTACCCGGAGGACAGTTGGACGCGCTGGGAACCGGGTTTCGGGTTGGGCGGGCCGATCAAGCAAGACCGGCTCTGGTTCTTCGGCAGCTACAACCCGGCGCTGACGTCGACCGACCGCACCGTCACGCTGCGCGCGAACAATCAGCCGATCACGCAGAACCAGAAGGACCGGGTCCACTACCTGTCGGGCAACGTGACCTGGCAGTTCACCGACAAGATGCGGGTGCGCGTGCCCGTGAACGTCAATCCGTCGGTAACGAAAGGGCTGTTGCCCTCGCTCGACGGCAGCGATGCCATCGGCACGATCTACGGCGTCACGACGAAGCGACAGAACTACACCATCTCCGCGAACTACGACTACGTGGTCTCCAGCCGGCTGTATGTCGGGGCGCGGGCGGGGTATTTCCTCTCGGGCTCCAAGAACGAGGGCATCCCGCAGGGTCCGCGCTTCATCTTCCAGACGTCGAACATCGGCCAGGCCGGCGTGCCGGCGGACCTGCAGCGGACCACCGGCTTCTCGACGCCGCTGACGAACTCGGAGACGCGGAAGGACGACGTCAAGCGCCTGATCGCCCAGGCGGACGCGACCTACTACGGGAGCTTCGGCGGCCAGCACACCCTCAAGGGCGGCGTGCAGATCGACCGTATCGGCAACGACGTCAACTCCGGCGAGACGGGCAACCGCGTCCTGCTTTACTGGGGCCGGGCGTTCGGGGGGCAGCGCGGTGAGTATGGCTACTACCGCGTGCGCAGCAACGGCGTGGATCAGAAGCGCGGGTTTCTGACCTTTGGGAACGTGAACGTCAACAACGTGGGGCTGTTCGTCCAGGACGCATGGGCGGTGAACGACCGCCTGACGCTCAACCTCGGGC
>CAYHSN010000406.1:0-3734 GCA_964359235.1 uncultured Vicinamibacterales bacterium
CGGTCGAGATCGCGGCTGGCTTTGTCCTGCTGGGCGGCTTCGAGCTTGCGCAAGGTGGTGTCGCCGTCGATCGCGTACTCGAGCGCGATCGACCGCTCCACGCCGGCGCCATCGACGTCGGTTCGCCGCGCGGCGATGCGTGCTTCGAGATGGCCCCGTTCGCGATAGAACCGCTCGAGCGCGTCGCGATCGTCCTGCCAGCGGTAGAAATCGAAGCGATCGCCAGGGCCGAGTGTCAGCCTCGACCGCAGCTCGGATTCCGGAACGAAGGGGCTCCCGGTGATCGCCAGGGCCGAGACGCGCGGGCTCTCGCGGCGCTCCGGTCGCGTGCGCGCCGTCGCGGCGCCGCCGAAGTCGAGCTGCTGCGACAGCTCGGCCGACTTGCTGTTGTCATCGCGCGCGACGCCGCGAACCTGGACCTCGCGGCCGGACCGGTAGACGGCGATCCAGGTGATGCCGCCCTTCTCACGCAGGTTCTGCGACAGCACGATCTCAACCTGGCGGCTGAGACGCTTGGTCAGGGAGAGGCGCGTGCTGGGATCGATCGTTTCAGCCGCCAGCAGCGCGGGGTCCGCGCTGAAGAGCTCGCCGGTCGCGCCGCGCTCGATGCGCACGGCGTCGAATCCCACCCGCTGGCCGGCCAGCCCCAGCAAGTCGCCCGACAACAGGCCAAGCATCTGCGCGCGAGCCTGCGGCGAGTCGCCGACGCTGGCGTCGCTCGCGAGCTGACCGGTCACGAGAAGCGAGACGATGTCGCTCTGGGTCAGGCGCGGATCGTCGGAGGTGAGATCCGCCTTGATCGTCTCGGGCGTCCCGCTCACGGCGAGCGTGATGTCGTACGACGACACGCGCGTGCGCGCGGTGAAGTTCAGATCGGGCGTGATGGCCTGCGGGTCGACGAAGTCGATCGTGCCGCGCTCCACGCGGTAGACGTTCCCGCCAAGAAAGAGCTTGCCTCCTTCGCCGAGCGTCGCGCGCCCGCCGAGCGCCGGATTCGCGATCGTGCCCACGAGTCTCAGGTCCGCGCCGATGTCGACCTGCCCGTAGTTGTTGTCGACCACCACATCGTCCTCGGAGACGAGGGCGATGTTGAGCCGCAGACGATCGAGCCATGATTCGCCGCCCGCGCCAAGCGAGGCGGACGCCGACGCGCGCAGGGCGTCGACGAGCTGCGCGGTCAGGACGATGGGATCGCGGTAGGCGCCGCGGCGCACGATCACCTTGCCGGACACCGTCGCGCCGTCGGACGCCGGCGTCAGGGTGAGATCGCCGTTCAGCTCGGTACGCAGGCCTTTCGGCCACTCGAACGCGACGCCGCGGCCGCTCGCGGTGAGCGCGCCGCCCGTCAGCGCGAGCGTGTCGTGCCGAAGCTCGCCCTCCACGCGCAAGGCGCCGCCGTTCACGCTGCCCGCGCCGTCGCGCACCACGAACCGATCGTTGCCGAGATCGATCGTCGCGGCGAAGTCGGCGATTGCGAGGCGAGGCTGGCGGACGCGCAACTCGCCGCCCTTCACCGCGATCGTTCCCGTGATCTCCGGATCGCGAGCGGCGCCGCGCACGCGCACGTCGAGATCCGCCGCGCCTGCGGTCGCCACGCCCGGGATGAACGTGCCGAGCAGCCGAAGATCCGACGCGCCGCGCACCTGCAGGTCGACCCGCGCGTCCTTCTCGAGCGTCATGTCGCCGGTGACGGTGACCCGGCTGCCGGCGCCGCCCCACGTCCAGTCGGCAACCGAGAGGCGGCCATCCGCGATCGCCAGACGCGTGGGGCGCTCCTGATTGAATGGCGCGCGAGCGAGGCTGAGGGTCAGGCGATCGAGCGTCAGCTCGCCGCGGACGCGATCGAGACGCGGCTCGTCGGCCTCGGCCGTGAGGGACGCCGCGGCTTCACCTTCGATCTGGGCGAGGGTCGAGGGCTCGAGCCAGGGCGCGAGCACGCCCTTGGTGATCGGCGCGGCCCGCGCGGTCACACGCGCCGCACGATCGGCCGGCGGAAGCGACTCGAGGTACGCCGTCGGCAACCATCGATCGAGGAACGCCGCCGGCATCCGGCCCGAGGCCGCAAGCGTGGCGCCCTGCCACTCACCGTTCAGCTCGCTCACGCTCAGCACGCCGTCACGGATCGCCGCGCGCAACCCGAGCGCGGTCACCGGCGGCAGGCCTTTCATCGTGAGGGTGCCCGTGTCGACGCTGAGCGCGCCCTCCACGGCGGGCCGCGTCGCGGCGCCGGTCGCCCTCAGGCGGGCTCGAAGCGCGCCGCGCGCGTCGATCTCGCCGGCCGTGGGCCCAGTCAGCCACGGACCGAGATCGGCGAGGTCGCCGTCAATGGCGATCGTGAGGCCGCTCGCTTCCGGTTCTGACGAGAGCAGGCCGCTTGCCCGAACGCTCGTCGCGCCAGACCGGAACTCGACGTCGCTCGCGGCGAGCTGCCCCGACGCATACCGCACGCGCGCGGGCCGCACGAGCGTCAGGCGTTGGGCGCCGAGACCGAGCTCGGTCCGGTCGAGCGCCACTTCCGCTTCGGCCTCCGGCAGGCGATCGAGATCGCCTGAGGCTTCGAACCGCAGCGTCGCCGAGCCGCCGAACGGTCGATCCGGGCTGGCGGTCCACCTCGTCCATCGCGTCAGGTCACCGTCGCTCACCGTGCCGGCGAGCCTGAATCGGCGCGGCGCGGCCAGCGACATCGAGACGTCGAGCGCGAGGCCGAGATCCGGCGCGCTGGCGTTGACGCGCGCCGTGTTGTCCTCGATGGCGATGTCGGCGCGCGACGGCCCGATCTCGAATCGGTCCCATGCGAGCCGGCGAAACTGCACGTGGCCCCGCCCGCCGGGGCGATCGATCGAGCCGGCGCCGTCGAACTCGACGTCCGCGCGCGCCGCGAGGGGTCGCGCCGGCCGGTCGGCGCCGGCGCCCGGGATCGCGCGAACGTCGAGATGGGTGCCGCTCAGCGTCACGGCGTACTCGCCGGTTCCGAACGCGTAGCGACCCGCGATCGCGAGACCACCGCCAGCGTCCTCATCCTGCGAAAGCACGGCCTTGTCGACGTGGACCGTGCTCCCGATCAGGCGCACGCCGGCCGTGAGTCGATCGGCGCGCTGGCCGACAACCTCGATCGATTGTCCCGCGACCGACAGGTCGAGCCGCGGCTCTCCGATCGTTCCGCCGATTCGTCCGCCGGCGGTGAGCGACCCGGCGGGACGCCAGCGGGCGGGCACGACGCGCAGCCACTCGGCGATCTCCGGCGCCTCGGCGCAAAGATCGCCCGCGATCGCGCGCGTCGCGAACTCGACGCGGGCGCTCGCGTGCAGGCGGTTCTTCCCTTCAGCCAGTTCCAGATCGGTGACGTGAAGGCGGGCGGCGTCGAGATCGAGTCGCGCGCGGAGATCGGCCGGGCCCGACGTCACCGTGCGGAAGCCGTCGATGTCCGCCGAGCCGGCCGCGCGTGGGCTCGCGAGCGTCCCGGAGAGCGAAAGCTCCGCTCGCGCGTCGCCGTCGATGCCCGCGTCGACGAGCGGCCTCGTGTCGATCCCGGCGGTCTCGAGCGCCGCCAGGGCGGCCGACAGATCGCGGGCGCGCACGTGCGCCTCGCCCGCGACCGACGTGCGCGCGAGATCGACGGGGTCGAGGCGGCCGTGCGCGGCGCCAGACAACTCGAGCGCGCTTCCGAACTGGTGCGTGTGCCGCAACGTCCACGCGCCGCGATCGATGGAGAGCGTGAGCCGGCCGTCGACGCC
>CAYHSN010000407.1:0-3723 GCA_964359235.1 uncultured Vicinamibacterales bacterium
CGACTTCCACCGGTTGGAGGTGCGCGACGTGATCCCGCGGCGGCGAATCTCCTTCGCCGACGGTCTTTGAAACTCTACGGGGTGGGCAAGACGACTGTATTGCCGGCCAGCGTAACCGCGCCGATCCGTGCCAGTGCCCTGCCATTCAGCGTCGCCCCGGTATTCAGAGTGATCGACTGATCCGCCATGATGGTGCCCTTGAATGCGGACGTCGTTCCCAGCGTCGCCGAGCTCCCCACCTGCCAGAAGACGTTTGCAGCCTTAGCGCCACCGCTCAGGACCACGGCTCGACCGGAAGTCGTGGTGAGGGTCGATGCCATCTGAAAGATGAAGACAGCATTCGGGTCGCCCTGGGCATCGAGCGTGAGATCGCCTGAAGAGATCGCGAGCGAGGACGTGGACTTATAGAGGCCGGGGGGCAGAGTCAACCCGCCGAGATTCCCGGCCACGGTGACGGGTGCCAGCGTTCGTCCAGCGGCGTCGTTATACGCCGTGGTCAGATCGGCCATGGCCTGCGCTGAAGTGGGATCGGCAACGTGCTTCGTACCGGTCAGGGTTCCCGGCGGAAAGCCAGTCACCGCGGTTCCCGGGCTCACGCCCAGATCTCCCGTCAGAGCGGTTGCACCCGTGCTGGTGACCGTCGAACCGGCCAGAACCGCGAAAGCTCCAGCTCCCCCGAGAGCCACTGGCGCCTGATTGCCTGTCGTCGCCGACGTCGTGAAGCTCCACACATGGTTACTCGCCAGTGCATTGCCGGCGACATCCTTGGCCCCGGTCGTGATCGTCGCTGTATATGCCGTGCCGGCCGCGAGGGCACTTGTGGGCGTGAATCTCGCAATGTCGGTCGACGCACTATAGGCGACGGTCCCGGTCACGGGAGTCGCGCCGGGGCCGCTCACGGTGAAGGTGGCCGTCGTGATCGTTGAGGCGTTCATCGCCTCACTGAACAATGCCGTGATGGCCGCCACGCCTGTGGCGCCATTGAGGGGGTTGGTGGAACTCACTGTCGGTGCGACGGTGTCCACGGCGGGCCCGGTGGGGTTGTTGGAAGACGAACCACATCCAGCCATCGCGACCAACAGCGCTGCCAGTGGCCACGCTGCGAAGTAGCTTGTTCGACCAGTGAAATGTGCATGACGCATTGGGAGCCTCCTTATGGGAAAGCGATTCCGCGGAAACCGCGGTCTCCCCACGATCAGAGGAACCAAGCGCCAGTTTCGTGCCACGCGGGGGGCGGGAGCCGCGCTCCCTCCTAGCGCACTGCTGAGGAGCAATCTAGGGGTGCGGCTCGCAGCCGGAGTGCTATGCCAGCGAGCGACTGTGCGGTCGTTGGCGAGGAAGATCCTTCAATCCCAGGAAGGATGTTCAAACGCGCGGGAGCGCGGCGGCAGTTTCAGCTTCTAGCGTACTGGTTGAGCCGGTTGTAGAGCGTCTTGAGGCTGATGCCGAGGATCTCGGCCGCCTTCTTCTTGTCACCGCCGCAGTGCTCGAGCGTGGCGAGGATGTGTTGGCGCTCCGCGTCGTCCAGCGAAGCCCCCATGTCGGGAGGCTGCTTCGCACCGGGTGGGAGGGTCGCCGCGGGAGCGGCCTCGGCCTCCAAGTCTCCGAGCTCGATCTTGTCCTCGGACATGATGAAAGCGCGATTCAGCTGGTTCTTGAGCTCGCGCACGTTGCCGGGCCAGGGGTAGGCCTGGATGCGCTCGCGCGCTGCGGCGCTCAGGCGCTTGGCCGTCCCCTCGGCGGCGTTGAGCGACTCGACGAAGCGCTCGGCCAGCAGGAGCACATCCCCCTCACGGTCGCGCAGCTCTGGCAGGACGATGGGGAACACGTTCAAACGGTAGAACAGGTCCTCCCGCAGTCTCCCGGCCTGCACGGCCTCTTTCGGCGCGCGGTTGGAGGCGGCGATCAGGCGCACGTCTACCGGGATGGACTGCTCGCCCCCGACGCGCGTCAGCGTCCCGGACTCGAGCACGCGCAGGAGCTTGACCTGGAGCTCGATCGGCATCTCGGTGATCTCGTCGAGGAACAGCGTGCCGCCCGACGCGCGCTCGAAGTAGCCGCGCCGGAGCTGGGTTGCACCGGTGAAGCTGCCCCGCTCGTGGCCGAACAGCTCGCTCTCGATCAGGGTCGGGGGGATCGCCCCGCAGTCGAGCGGGAGGAACGGCCGGTGGCGGCGAGCGCTCAGCTCGAAGACCGTCTGCGCGACGAGTTCCTTCCCGGTGCCGCTCTTCCCCGTGATGAGGACCGTCGCGTCCGTCGGTGCGGCCCTGGCGATCAAATCGTAAACGGCCTGCATGCTCGTGGAGACGCCGACGAGCTGGCCGAAGCGACCCAGCTTCCGGAGCTCGCCGCGCAGCGTGCCGACCTCGTCCTTGAGCGAACGGACCCGCACCACATTGGCGAGCACCGCCTTCATGCGGCGGAGATCCAGGGGCTTGGTGAGGTAGTCGAGCGCGCCCAGGCGCAGCGCGTCGATCGCGGAATCCACGGTGGCCATGCCAGAGACGATGATCACGTCGGAGCGCGTGGTGTCCTTCAGCTCCTTGAGCAGCTCGATCCCCTTGCCGTCGGGCAGCACCAGGTCGATGACCACGAGGTCGACCGGCCCACGAGCGATGCATTCCCGTGCCTCTCTCAGGGATCCCGCGAGCGTGACCCCGAAGCCTTCCTGCTTCGTGATCTCGGCCAAGCCGGTGAGAAAGTCGTTATCGTCGTCGACCAGGAGTGCGTGGAGCATCGAATGGATCCTCGGCCCGGGAAGGACACCTGCGGAAAATATGGCACCGACGGCGCCGGCTGCAAGTCGGACGACCATCGGCCGATCGACGCCGGGACGTGGAAATGCGCGCTCGGATGTGTGCTCAGGGTCTCTCGAGCAGCGCGAGCAGCCCGGTGGTGAGCCAGGGCACGTAGGTGATCACCAGCACGCCGAAGGCGAGGATGAGCAGCATCGGCATCGACGCCCGGGTCACTTCGAGCACCGGCCGCCCGAACCGGCAGGAGGCGAGGAAGAGGTTGAGGCCCACCGGCGGCGTCAGGTAGCCCAGTTCCAGGTTGGCGACGAAGATGATGCCCAGGTGCACGGGGTTGATGCCGAACGCCGCGGCGATGGGGATGATGAGCGGCACCACGACCACGGTGGCCGAGAAGATGTCCATCAGGCAGCCGACCACCAGCAGGAACAGGTTGAGCGCCAGCAGGAACACCCACGGCGAATGGATGTGCCCCTGCGTCCACGCCACCAGATGCGCCGGCACCTGCGCGTCCACCATGTAGCTGCTGAGCCCCATCGCGGCGGCGAGGATGACCAGCACGCCGCCCACCAGCACCACGGTCTCGGCCAGCACCCGCGGCAGGTCGCGGCGCACCGACAGATCGCCCAGCACGAAGCACTGCATCACGAACGAGTAGAGCACGGTGAGCGCGGCCGCCTGGCGCCGTTGCTGCCGCCCGCATATGAGTTGTCGAGCAGCCACTCGGCGGCGGGTGCGCTCGGTTCGCCACGCCGCACGTCGCCGGCGAGGATGCGATACGCGTGACGGAGCACGCGCGTGTGGTCGGACAGGCGGCGCAGCAGCCGGGGGGGGCCGCGCCGCGGATTTCGCGAGAGAGTGAATCCCGCGGCCAGCGCCCGGGCGCGTTCCTCCAGGCGCTCGACGCCGAGGAGCTCGCCGTGCAGGGGGCTGGAGTCGAGGCCGACCAGCCGCAGGCGCGCCCCGCCCG
>CAYHSN010000408.1:0-3716 GCA_964359235.1 uncultured Vicinamibacterales bacterium
GATCTCCACGTAGTTCGGATCCGCCGTCCACGCGAAGTCATGCACGTCGGCCTGCTCGTAGGTGTAGGTCGTCGTGCCGCCGGCGTTCTCGACGCGGTTCTTCCGCTCGCCCGTCGCGCCGACGACGAACGATGACGGCACGGTGAAGTCGACGAGGTAGTGGCCGTAGTCGGCGTAGAACTCGGTGTTGGCGTGGAACTGATGGCAGTTCCAGCCGCCGGCTGTCCGGCCGCGCGTGCCCGCGGGCTCGTACACGCCGACCTTCGGGAACCACTGGCCTACGAGAAAGAAGTTGCGCCGATAGCCCGTGCGCGCGAACACCTGCGGCAACTTCGCCGTGAACTCGATGTCGAGTGCGATCGATGCGCCCGGCGCGACCGGCTGCGGCAGCGCCACGCGCACCACCGTCCGATCGTCCACATTGTCATCGTCCGGATGCTCGAACGTCATCGCGGACTTGAGATCCGTGCCGTCGGCCAGCTTGACCGACGTGACGTCGATCCAACCCCAACTGTCCCTGGCCATGACGTCGCCGCGAAGCCGGCCACCGGATTCCTTGTAGAACGTGCTCTTCGTGTTGCGGAACGCGTTCAGGTAGAAGTGGAACCGGAGATCGGCAACCGGGTCGGCCGACGGATTCCGCCAGATCAGGCGCTCTTTTCCGGTCAGCTCCTTTCTCGTCGCGTCGAGCGTCACGCTGATGCGGTAGTCGACGATGCGGTCGGCGGCGGCGGGAAGCCGATCGGCTGAGGCGAGACTGGCCGGAGCCACGAGCGCGAGCAGAAGGCCAACGAGGGCGTGGCGAGGCATGGAGGTCGTGGCGACGCGATCGGCGTCGCGGATTGACTCAGGTGAGGTTAGGCATCCGGCTGAGAGAAGTCAAGTGGCGGCCTCACGCGCGCGGACCTGGTGGACCAGGTCGAGGACGTCATCACGGCGATGGATTTCTTCGACAAAGCCGCCGGCGCGCAGGTGCTGTTCACCTGGCCCCCGCCAAGGGCTAAGATAGGCCGCATGTACGGCCTCACCCTCACCCCGCATTCACTCGTCCGCTGGGTCGTGATTCTCGCCGGGCTCTTCGCCGCGCTGCGCGGCCTTGCCGGCTGGCTCGGGCGCAAGCCGTGGACGATTGACGACGATCGGACCGGCCGGGTTTTCGTCATCAGCTTCGACACGCAGATCCTGATCGGGCTGGTGATGTACGTGTTCGTCAGCCCCATCACCACGTCGGCGTTCCAGAACATGGGCGGCGCGATGCAGAACGCCGGCGTCCGCTTCTGGGTCGTGGAGCACCCGACGGCGATGATTCTGGGGCTGGCGCTCGCACACATCGGCCGCGTGCGCGTCACGCGCGCGGAGGACGCCGCGCTCAAGCATCGGCGCGCGGCGATCTACTTCGGGCTCGCGTTGCTGCTCGTCCTGCTCGGCTCGCCGTGGCCGTTCACGCCGGTCGCGCGGCCGCTTCTCCCGTGGTGATGGCGGCTGTCATGACACACAGAATGACACTGGTCGCCGTCGCGCTCGTGATCGCGGACTTGGCCGCGTGCAGGCACGAGCCCGAGTTCACGCTGATCGTGAGCGGCGCATCACGGAGATCGCGGCCGAGCGCAGGCAGGATCAATGGGAGACGTTCTTCTCGCTCCTGATCGACAACGACGCGCAGGTCGGCGCCCTCTACCACATGATGAGTGAGGAGGACGTGCGGACCGCGATGAAGTTTCCATGGGTGTCGGTCGGGACCGCCGCGTCGGCGATCAGACCGGAAGGCGAGCTGGGGCGAGGGCAGCCGCACCCGCGCGCGTACGGGACATTCCCGCGCATTCTCGGCCGCTACGTGCGAGACGAGAAGGTGCTCGCGCTCGAAGAGGCGATTCGCAAGATGACGAGTCTCGCCGCCGAACAGCTTCAGATCAGGGAACGCGGCCTCTGTGCCACCGATTCCACCGTGCTCGTGTAGCGCAGGTAAACAGATGGCGTTGACGGCAAGAGCGGCGCTCAGACGCCTGAGCGATCTCAGGTGGCAGTACGGCGGCGACGCGGCCGCCGAGCGCCGTGTACTGCTCGACGTGCTCGAGCGGCGACGGCTCGCGCGCGCGAAGGACGTGAGCGACCTGCACGAGCTGCTCTGTATCCTGTACGCCTATCCCGACGATCGCGCGGTGTTCGATCAGGTCGAGCGCATGCTGCGGGCGTTCGACCGGCGGGCTGACCTGCGCCGCCATCGCGACGACCTCGTGGACACGGGCATCGCGGGCACGGTCATCTTCTATCGTTTCGAGGCGCCGACGGCGCGGTGGCTGGCCGAGCGCTGGGGTCAGCACCTGACGATCGACTGGGAGGAGGTAGACGCCGAGCGCGTGGCGCGGCACCTGACGCTCTTGTCGCTCGCCGCTGAATGCCCCGGTCTCGACGAGCCGCCGCTCGAGGGGCGCGCGTGGTTGGATCGGTTACGCGGCGACGACACCGACGCGGCGTTCCTTGCCCGGCGCGCTGCCGACGTCGAGGCCGGCGCGCTCGTGCGCAATCGCGTGTACGACGAGCTGGGCCTGATGCTGCGGCTCGCGCCCGGACCCGACACGCCGAGCCGAAGCCGCGCGCGATACGAGCGATCGCCGTTCGTGCCGCAGGCCGAGTCGATGCGGGAGGGTCGGCCGGACCTTCGTGTCGAAGCCCGCACGCCGCCGCGCGCGATCCGGTTCGTCTCGTCGCGCGAGGGCGCCCGCCTGATCGATCTCGCGCGAGAGTCGATGGTCACGCGCAGCCGCGACCTGCACGCGTTCGCGCACGCGGGCCCACGCGACGTGCGGATGATCGACGGCGGTGACGGCCTCGAGTTCGCGTGCATCGGCGTCGAGCCGGAGCACCGCCACCTGCTCGAAGCCGTCTACGGCTTCCTCATCCTCCGCAACGGCGTGCCGATCGGCTACGCGCTCGCGAGCGCGCTGTTCCGATCGTCCGAGATCGCGTTCAATATCTTCGAGACCTACCGGCGCGCCGAGGCGGCGTTCGTCTACGGGCGATTGCTTGGGGCGCTTGTCACGCTCTTCGGCAGCGACACGTTCACGGTCTTCCCGTACCAGCTCGGGCACGAGAACGAGGAAGGCATCGACTCGGGTGCGTGGTGGTTCTACTACAAGCTCGGCTCCCGGCCGCGCGATCCGGCCACGCTGCGCCTCGTCCGCCGCGAGCTCGCGCGCATGCGCCGCCGGCCGTCTTACCGGTCGAGCCCCGCGACGCTGCGCCAGCTCGCACGTCAGAACGTGTTCCTCGATCTGGCCGGGGTCCGTGACGATGTGATGGGCGTGTGGGCGAGCGACGCGGTGGGACTCACCGTGACGGACTATCTGAACCGGCGGTTCGGGTCAGATCGCGCGCGCGCCCTCCGGAGTTGCGCGGACGAAGCCGCGCGGCTGCTCCTCTCGGGCGACTGGCGCCGCCTCCCGTCAGGCGAGCGGCTGGCCTGGGAGCGGCTCAGCCCGGTCGTCCTGCTGCTGCCCGGCGTGGCCGGGTGGCCGGCCGCGGATCGGCGCGCGCTCGGCGCGATCCTCCGCGCGAAGGGCAGCCGGCGCGAGACGGCCTTCGTCGATCTGATCAACCGGCACCCGCGCTTCCATGGAGCGCTCACGCGGTTAGGAGCGCGCCGAGGAACACCGCGGAGGTTACAGCGCGGCTGCGCCACAACCAAAAAGAGAGAGGCGCATCCGCGCTAGGCGGCG
>CAYHSN010000409.1:0-3712 GCA_964359235.1 uncultured Vicinamibacterales bacterium
TTCACGCTGGCCGACGCCATCAACATCACCGGGCTGAAGGAACCCTCCGCGCGCAGCTTCATGCGGAAGCTTGTCAATCGCGGGATCGCAACCCGCCTCCGATCGGGCCTCTTCATTCTGGTGCCGTTCGAACTCGGCGCCGAACGACAGTATCTCGGCAACCCGTACGTCGTCGCGCGTGAACTCATGCGGGGGAGGCCCTACTTCATCTCCCACGCCTCCGCCATGGATGTTCACGGGATGCTCACCCGGCCTCAGCTCGTGGTGTACGTCACGTCCTCCATGGCCGCACGCGGCCGGACGGTGCTCGGGACGGAGTTCCGCATGGTTCGATGCAAACCATCGCACGTCTTCGGGACCACCGAACACTGGGTGGACAAGCAGGACCGGGTCGTGGTGAGCGACATCGAACGCACCGTGGTGGACGGCCTCAAGCGGCCCGAGTACTGCGGTGGGTTCACCGACGTGGCCAAGGGGTTCTGGATGCGAAGGGACGACGTGGCCGTCAAGAGGCTCGTCGACTACGCACTCCGTCTCGGTGTCGGGGCGGTGATTCGCCGCCTCGGGTACTTGCTCGAGGCCTACGGCATCGAGGCGCCCGACCAGATCGACCGGCTGCGCGCGCGCCTCACAGAAACCTACGCGTTGCTCGATCCTCTCCTGCCCTCTGAGGGGAAGTTCGTTGCCCGATGGAAACTCCGCCTGAATGTGAGTCCCGAGGAGATTCAAGCGGTCGTGGGGACCTGATCGATGATCAAGGAGATCCTGGATCGCCGTACCCTCCGCCGGATGGCGGGCGCGCGCTCATTCGAGCGCGGCGACGACTACTTCGCTCACGGGCACGTGCGCGCCGTCGTCGAGCACGAAGGAACAATCACGGCGAGGGTGCGGGGAACCCGGCCGTATCGGGTCAAGCTCCGGGTCGAGGGCGGCGATCTTGCGTACTCCTGCACGTGTCCGGTGGGCGCCGACGGGGCGTTCTGCAAGCACTGCGTGGCCGTTGGACTGGCGTGGCTTGAACCGGGAGAAATCACGAAGGCGCCGGAGAAGAAGCCGGCCAAGCCGGCCGTGACGATGGACGATGTCCGCACCTATCTCGCCGGGCAGGACAAGAGCGCTCTTGTCGACATGCTCATGGAGCAGGCAATCGATCACGACCGGCTGCGACAACGCCTGCTCATGAGGGCTGCGAAGCGAGGGCCCAGGGGCCTCAACATCGCCACGTATCGCCAGGCGATCGACGACGCCGTCGACCAGAGCGGGTTTGTGGACTATCACGAGGCCTACGACTACGCCCGCGGGGAGGCCGGCGCCGACAGCGACATCGACCTGCTTGTCGACTTCAGCCGCGTGGTCACGCTATTCGAGTTCGTCCGGTTGCAGCGCCGTCTGAGTGAGGTTCTCCGTCGCCGGGTCGACCTCGTCACGCGCGCGGCGCTCAAGCCCCAGTTGCGGGCTCGCATCCTCGCAGAGGCCGTGCGTGCCGCATAGGGACTGGCTCCTGCGCATCGAGGACATCCTCGGGGCGATCGGTCGGATCGAATCCTACACGCACGGCCTGACGTTTGAGGACTTCTGCGACGATTCGAAGACCGTTGACACGTAATGCCTCGGCTACACCTCAACAGCCAGCACGGCGAAGCCGACAGGCTGAGGTGCGCGAAGAACGTCCCTGATATCGGGGCCTTCACTCCTTCCACGGAGCGAACCACCCTCGCCGGCCAGGCGCACCTCGTCTTTGAGGAAGGCGAACGCGGCCAGCCGAACGCGCGAGTCGAGGTCGTTCGTCTGCCGGGCACGTCCATGCTATCGCTGCCGTTGGACCAGGGCAAACCTGGACGTCAGTTCTGCTGCAATCCGATTTACCCTCGAACTCTCCCGTCTACCCTGTGCGCCGGTAGAACGGCTTGTTCCCCGCCGCGTGGTCGGTCGCGTCGACGATGTCCACAATCTCCGGCGCGACCCTGCGCACCATGACCTCGAACCCTTGCCGCAGGGTCACTTGAGAGGCCGCGCATCCCTGGCACCCGCCGCCCATGGCGATGAAAAGCTCTCCGTTCCGGACGTCGACGATCGAGATTCGTCCCCCGTGGGCCGCGATGGAACGGTTGACTTCCCGGTCCAGGAGTTCCTGAACGACCGCGCGAATCTCGGCGTCAGTCCGCGCTCGCGCGCTGGCGTTGCGAGGAATCTCGAGGATGGCCGGCGCTCCCGTGAGCAGCTGCGTTCGGAGGGCCGTTCCGATCGCCGATTTCAGTCCGGTCCACGAGGCGCCCGGCACCTTCCCGACGGTCACCACGTTGTCGGCGACGAGCACGTGGGCCACGCCCGGAAGCGCGAACAACCGCTCGACGAGGGGCGACCCACCGGCCCGTTCCTTGGCGTCGAAGAAGAACGGGCCGCCGGGATGTACCGTCCGGTTCACCGTGAACTTGCACGAGTCGGGGTCGGCCAGCGACGCCTCGGCGCGGATCGTGATCGTCGGATCGACAGGCAGAACGTCAGACATCTTCCACGACCCCGGCTGCGCCGCGCTCACCAAGAGCCCGCAGGTGCTCAAAGGAGTAGATCCCGGTGCTGTGGCCGTCGTTCCAGTTGATCGTGATGGCGTAGTTGCCGACGCTGGAGATCACGCGTGGAGTGATGTCGGGGCGCACGCTCTTTGGATCCAGGAGCGCGCGCCCGCTCGTCTCCTCGACGCAGTGGGCACAGTGGCACGCCAGGCGAAGGTCCCGGACGTCGAAGTCGCCACGGCGCCCATCCTCCCAGAGCACGGACAGCGTCCGCGCATCGCGCCGGCGGAAGCCAATCGGGGTGGTCCGAGAGCCCGACGGCCGACCGGCGCTCTCCACCCAGGCCGGCTCGCCCTCGCCAGTCTCCCACGTCCACGCAAATGCGCTCAGCGTCGGCGTCGGGAGACCCTCGAGTCGGCCATCGAGTGCCGCGGCGATTGCCCGGTAGGCCAGGGCGGCAACCGAGTTCGGCTTTTCGACGACGATCGGACGCCCCTCGTCGCCGCCTATGACGATGTCGGCGTCAAGGGGTATCGTACCGAGGAACGGGACCCCGAGCTGCCGGCTCATCCGCTCGCCTCCGCCGCGGCGGAAGACATCCGTGTCCTTCCCGCAGTGCTGGCACGTGAAGGTGCTCATGTTCTCGATGATGCCGAGGATGGGGACGTGCACCGTCTCGAACATCCGCAACCCGAGGCGGGCAATCTTGAGGCTCACGTCCTGCGGCGTGGTGACGATGACCGCGCCCGACAGTGGGAAGCTCTGAGCGAGCGTCAACTGTGTATCGCCGGTCCCGGGGGGGAGGTCGACGATCAAGTAGTCCAGCCGTCCCCACTGCACGGCGCCGATGAAGAAGGTCAGGTACTTGCCCACCATCGGTCCACGCAGGATCGCGGGCTTGTCGTCCGCCCTGAGCATGCCCATCGATATCGCCTTCAGGCCGAGCAGATCCACAGGGATGACCTTCTTGTCCGGTGTCGCTTCCAGCGCCAGCGGCTGGCCGGTGCGCAGTCCCAGCATGCCGGGGATACTCGGCCCGAAGACATCGGCGTCGACCAACCCGATCCGGCCCCCGGCCTGTTGGAGGGCGAGCGCAAGATTGACGCTGACGGTGGACTTGCCCACGCCGCCTTTTCCGCTGCCCACTGCGACAAGGTGCCGGATGCCCGGGAGCTTGTCAGGGCCGGCGGATGGCTGGG
>CAYHSN010000410.1:0-3711 GCA_964359235.1 uncultured Vicinamibacterales bacterium
GGTTAGTCATCTGGCGCGGCGCGCCGGTAGCGGGCCTTCAGTGACGCGGTGATGGCGGAGGGCGGAAAGCCGAGGCGCGTGAGGTACTGATACAGGCGGCGGAAGTGGCCCTCGTCGCGAATCGGGCCGCGCAGGCGTTTCGCGAGCGCGCGCTCGAGGAGCGCCGGTTCCTCGATCTCGTCGAACACCTCGTCAACCGCGGCGCGCGCGACCTCGCGATCGAGGCCCTGCGCTTCGAGCTCGCGCAGGATGCGGAGCCGTCCGCGTCCCTTGACGCGAGCGGCGGTCGAGGCAAACGCGCGAGCCATGCGCCGGTCGTCGAGCGCGCCTTCTTCGCGTAGCCGCGCGAGCGCCGCTTCAATCTCGAAGTCCGGGCAGCCGCGCTTCGCGAGGCGGTCCCTGAGCTGCACGGACGACAGCTCCCGCCGCGCCAGCAGGCGCAGGCCGGCGAGATACGCGTCCGGAGCGTCGTTCATCCTCCGAAGCGGGTGATGCCGGAGTCGGAGCTGGAGCCGGAGCCGAGACCGGCGCGCCGCGCCATCTCGTCGCGCGCCATGCCCGACGTGGTGGAGATGCCCTGCACGCGCAGCTTGAACTCGTCGACGTTGGTCGCCCAGCGCAGCGCTTCGTCCAGCGTGACGAGCCCGCTCTGGTAGAGGCTGAAGATCGACTGGTCGAAGGTCTGCATGCCGTACTGGGACGTGCCCTGCGCGATCGCGCCGGGAATCAGGTGCGTCTTCTCCTTGTCGACGATGCAGTCGCGGATGAAGGCGGTGCCGACCATCACTTCGACCGCCGGCACGCGGCCCTTGCCGTCGGCGCGCGGCATCAGGCGCTGGGAAATCGCGGCCTTGAGCACAATGGCGAGCTGCAGGCGCACCTGGCGCTGCTGGTGGGGCGGAAACACCGCGATGATGCGATTGATCGTTTCGGCCGCGTCGAGGGTGTGCAGCGTCGAGAACACCAGGTGGCCGGTCTCGGAGGCGAGCAGCGCCGTTTCGACCGTCTCGAGGTCGCGCATCTCGCCGACCAGAATCACGTCCGGATCCTGGCGGAGGGCCGAGCGCAGGGCGTGCGCGAACGAGTGCGTGTCGACGGCGACCTCGCGCTGGTTGATGATCGCCCGGTTGTCGCGGTGGAGGTACTCGATCGGATCCTCCACGGTCATGATGTGGCAGGAGCGCGTGGCGTTGATGTAATCGATCATCGCTGCGAGCGTCGTGCTCTTGCCGCTCCCGGTCGTGCCGGTGACGAGCACAAGGCCGCGCTCCTCCTCGGCGATCTTCTTGAGCACGGGTGGCAGGAGCAGCTCGTCGATCGAGCTGATGCGCATCGGAATGATGCGCAGGACCATGCCGACCGTGCTGCGCTGGCGGAACACGTTGCAGCGGAAGCGGCCCAGGCCCGGCACGCTGTATGCGAGGTCGACCTCCTGCTGCTCGCGGAACTTGTGCTGCTGCGCCGGCGAGAGAATCGTCGCCGCCATGGCCTCGGTGTCGTCCAGCCCGAGGCGCTTGTCCTCGGTCACGGGCCTCAGCGCGCCGTGCACGCGCATCATCGGGTAGCTGCCGGCCTTCAGGTGGAGGTCGGAGGCGTTGGAGGCGACCGCCGTCTTGAGGAGATCGTCGATGTGCATGGAGCTGCCTTGGCGCGGCGGCCGGGTCAGTGCGCCTTGGCCGCCGCTGTGACCCGCGCCGCACGACGATCGTCGTGGACGTAGGTGAGCCAGCCGTGGGCGTCGGGCACGTCGCCGTCGATGAGGTCGAAGAACGCGCGTTGGATCGCTTCGGTGACTGGTCCGCGGTCCCCGTTGCCGATGGAAATCTTGTCGACGCTCCGGATCGGCGTGACCTCGACGGCCGTGCCGACGAAGAACACCTCGTCGGCGATGTAGAGCATCTCGCGCGGGATCGTCTGCTCCTTCACGCGGAACCCCAGATCGCGCGCGAGGGTCATGACCGAGTCGCGCGTGATGCCCGGGAGGATGGACGCCGTGATCGGCGGCGTGTAGATCACGCTGTCGCGGACCAGAAAGACGTTCTGGCCGCTGCCTTCACTGACATAGCCGAACGTGTCGAGCGCGATCCCCTCGGCGTACCCGTCGGTGACGGCCTCCATCTTGATGAGTGCCGAGTTCGCGTAGTTGGCCGCTGTCTTCGCAAGCGCGGGAAACGTGTTGGGCGCGATGCGCGACCACGAGCTGACCCGCACATCGACCCCGTGCTGCAGCGCGCCCTCACCGAGGTACGTGCCCCATTCCCAGGTCAGGATCGCCGCGTCGATGGGACAGGTGAGCGGGTTGACGCCCAGCGTGTGGTAGCCGCGGTAGAGCAGCGGCCGGACGTAACACGCCTTCTGCTCGTTCACCCGGATCGTCTCGAGGACGGCGTGGGTCATCGTCTCGCGCGCCACGGGGCTCTCCATCCGGTAGATCCGCGCCGAGTCGAACAGCCGCCGCATGTGCGCGTCCAGCCGGAAGCAGGCGGAGCCCTTCTTCGTGTCGTAGCACCGAATGCCCTCGAACACGGCGCTGCCGTAGTGGATGACGTGGGACGCGATGTGGATCTTGGCGTCAGCCCAGGGGACGAGCGCTCCGTTCATCCAGACCTTCGCGCGTTCGTTGAAGGGCATCGATCACTCCTCGACGGTGGGATGGAGGTGATGCGTGAGAAGGCGGTTCGATTCTAGCATTACTGCCGTTCGCCGCAAAAGGGACACCGGTCGCTGCGCGCGTGCAGCGGCTTAAGGCAGTGCCAGCAGAAGCGCGGCGCCGGCGTTTCGCGCCCGCGCAGGCGCTGGTGGATGCGCTGCGCTTCCTCGGACGGCGCCGGCGTGGCGACCGCCGGCGGCGTGCGGCGCGCGGCGCCGGGCCCCACCGCGAGCAGGTCCGCCAACAGGTCGCCCGCGCGCTGATACCGCGCCGTCACGTCGGGCGCCATCGCGCGCATCACGATGTCGCTGACGGCCTTCGGGATGGCGCTGTTCCTGAGCCGCGGCGGCGTCACGAGGTCGCCGCGCATGAGCCGCTCGAGATCGTCCGGCGACGGCGTGTCGTACGGCAGCGTCCCCGTCAGCATCTGGTACATCGTCACGCCGAGCGAGTAGAGGTCCGAGGCGAAGACCGCCTTGCCCTTGAACTGCTCGGGCGCCATGTAGGGCGGGCTGCCGATGACCGTCGTGCCGTGCGCGGCGATCTCGAGAAAGCGCGACGTGCCGAAGTCTGCGACCTTGATGACGTTGGCGTCCGTGACGAGCACGTTCGCCGGCCGCAGATCGCGATGGATCACGCCTTGCCCGTGCGCATGGTCGACCGCGTTGCAGATCTGGCAGGTGTAGTCGAGCGCCAGCGGCAGCTCGAGCGAGCCTTTCATGGCGATGATGTGCTCGAGCGTCTCGCCTGGCACGTACTCCATCACGATGAAGAAGACGTTGTCCTGCTTCTCGGCCGTCGTGATCGCGACGATGTTCGGGTGGTTGAGGCTCGCGAGCAGCCGCGGCTCCTTCAGCAGCTCGCCGAAGTCGAGCGACTGCTTGTGCGGGACCTTGATCGCAACCTTCTTGTCGATCCAGGTGTCCTGCGCGAGATACACGGCGCCGAACCCGCCGCTGCCAAGCGTCGCGAGGATCTTGTACTTGCCGAGCGTCTGGCCCTTGAAGAGCATCAGGGAGGCGACCTCACGCAGTATAGATCGAGACGGGACTCGGGGCTCG
>CAYHSN010000411.1:0-3710 GCA_964359235.1 uncultured Vicinamibacterales bacterium
TCAGTCTTCAGTCTTCAGTTCGCGTCCTTACGGCTTGGTGATCGTCAGGAACTCTTCCTGGCCGTTGCGCCACACGAGCAGGAACACGACCTCGCCCGAGGGCACGCGCTGTATCTGACTCGTGACCTGGTTGATGCTCGACATGGGCTGACGGTTCACCTCGAGGATCACGTCGCGGCGCACCACGCCGCCGTTGAACGCGGCGCTCCGGCGCTCGACGTTCGTCACGACGGCGCCGCCGCGGTTGCCCGGCACCTCGAGTCGCCTGGCGATCTCCGGGGTGAGCGGCGCCAGCTCCATGCCGAGCCCGGTCGTCGTGGGCTCCTCGCGCTCGCCGCCGCCGCCGCGCCGCTGTCCGCCGGCCTCCGCGTCGAGATCCAGCTCGTCGATCGTGACGCTGAGCGTCGTCCGCTTCGTGTCGCGCATCACCACCACCGGCACGCTGGTGCCGGGCTTGGTGCGCACGACCATGTTGACCAGCTCGTTGCTGTCCTTGATCGGTGTGCCGTTGAATTCCACGATCACGTCGCCCGGCCTCATACCGCCGCGCGCGGCCGGTCCGCCCTCGCTCACCGACGTCACGATGGCGCCGCTCCGGCTCGAGAGCCCGAGTTGCTCGGCCGCCTTGGCGGTGATCGCATCCTTGCTCACCTTGATACCGATGACGCCGCGCGTGACCTTGCCGGCCTTGAGCTGCGGCAGGATGTCGAGAATCGTGTTGATCGGCATCGCGAAGCCGATGCCCAGGTTGCCCTGCCGCTCGTCGGAGATGATCGACGTATTGATGCCGACCACCTCGCCGCGGATGTTGAGCAGCGGGCCGCCCGAGTTGCCCGGGTTGATGGCGGCGTCGGTCTGCAGCATGTCCTGCTCGCGGCCCTGCACGCCACCATACGGCCGGCCCTTCGCGCTGATGACGCCGACCGTCACCGTGTGGCCGAGGCCGAACGGATTGCCGATCGCCATCACCCAATCGCCCGGCTGCATCTCGTCAGAACTGCCGAACTTCACCTGCGCAAGCGGGTGCGCCGGCAGCTTCTTCAACCGGATGAGCGCGCTGTCGGTCAGCGCGTCGCGGCCCACGAGCTCCGCGTCGTACGTCTCGAGGCGCTCGGCGCCGTACGGCGCCACGACGATGCTCGTGGCCCCCTCGACGACGTGGTTATTGGTGAGGACGAGCCACTCCTTGGCGTCGATCACGAAGCCCGTGCCGGTGCCTTCCTGCCGAGGCTCCTCCTGCTGAGGCTGCTGCGGCCGCCCGCCGGGACCGAAGAACCGGCGCAGCAGGTCGTCGCCGAAGGACTCCGTGAGATCCTGCGAACGGACCTTGGACTCGGTCCGGATGTTGACGACGGCGGGGATTTCTTCCTGGGCGATCTTGCGGAACGTCAGCGCGTCGATCGGACCGCCGAGCGGCGCGTTGTTGACGGCCGGCCTCAGCATCACCTGCGCGGTCGAATCGGGGCTGAGATCGAGGCGAGAAGCGATCACCATGCCCATCGCGATGGACGCGATCGCCACCAGAACCATGTAGAACAGCGTAGTCTTCCGTGCAGACATCGTTGGTGATCTCCGTGTGTCCAGTAACGGCGGCTCTTGACGCGGGCCTGGGAAGGGTGATCCGCAGGCGCCGGCCGCCGGGCTGAGCGGCAGCCATTCAGTATAGCAGCCGGCGCCCCGGCACCCGGCCGGGCTGCCGACTGATACACTGGCCGCTGCAAGTAGTTGGACGCTGGTCGCCAGCAGGAAGTTTGGCGCCTCATCGGAGGCCGGGGGCGGCCTGGTGGGGGAGGGCAGCATGGAACGCAAGGCAGTGCTTGGGGTTACGGTGATCCTGGCGGGCGCAGTCGCCCTGCTGTGTTCCGGGCAGCCGCTCGGCGCCGGCCCGCGCGATCAGGCGCCGGGCGGGTGGCAGGCCGCCGCCGGCGGGCGGGCCGGCTAGGCGGCGATGCACCGCGTGGCGGGCGTGCGCGACGGCGTGTCGGTGTTCCCGCGCGTGAAAGGCGCCGGCAAGGCGACGGTGACGATCGGATCGACGCGCGGCGGCGTCGATCGGAAAGACGTGCAGGTCGGCGGCGCGTAGGACGCCTGCGCCCTTCGACAGGCTCAGGGCGAACGGAACTGACGATGGCGTTCGAGTTCTTCGACCACACGGGCGACATCGGCGTGCGCGTGAGCGCGGCCACGCTCGACGAACTGTTCGCCGATGCGGCCTCGGCGCTCACCGCGACGCTCGTGGCGCCGGAGACCGTCGAGTGCCGCGCGCGCGAGTGGGTGGCGCTCGAGGCGCCGAGCCTCGAGCTGCTGCTCGTCGACTGGCTCAACGACCTCGTGTTCCGTTTCGACGTTGACGAGCTGCTCGTCGCGCGAACCTCGCCCAAGGTGATGCGCGACGAGCAGGTCTGGAAGCTCGAGGCCGCGATCGAGGGCGAGCCGCTGGACGCCGCGCGCCATCGCGTCAAGCGGCTCATCAAGAGCGTGACGTACCACCAGCTCACCGTCCGGACGACCGACGAGGGCTTCGAGACGTCGGTGGTCTTTGATATCTGACGCCGAAAGTCACGAGTAGGGTCGGCGCGTCAGGAGATCGGCATCATGAGCAATCCCGGTTCGGGTTCGATTGCCCTCGAACCGATCGACGCGACGCGCTGGCGCATCCCGCGCGCCGGCGCCATGCGCGTCGATGGCATCGTCTATGCGGACGCTGCGCTCATCGAAGAGATCCGTCACGATCCGTGCCTGGAGCAGGTGCGCAACGTGGCGCACCTGCCGGGCATTGTGTCGGCGTCGATCGCCATGCCCGACATCCACTGGGGCTACGGCTTTCCGATCGGCGGCGTGGCCGCGATGGATGCCGAGGACGGCGTCATCTCACCCGGCGGGGTCGGCTACGACATCAATTGCGGGGTGCGACTCCTGCGCTCAGGTCTGAGCCGCACCGACGTCCAACCCCGGCTGCGCGAGATTGTCGCGCAGATGTACCGCAACGTACCGACCGGGGTTGGCAGCCATCGACGCGATCTCAAGCTCTCGAAGAGCGATTTGCGCGGCGTGCTCGAGCAGGGCGCGGCCTGGGCCGTGAAGAAGGGCTTCGGCCGGCCGCACGAGCTCGAGTGCGTCGAAGAGGGCGGCTGCCTGCCCGACGCCGACGCCGACGAAGTGTCCGATCGCGCGTTCGAGCGCGGACACACGCAGCTCGGCACGCTCGGCTCCGGCAATCACTTCGCCGAGCTGCAGTACGTCGCCGAGGTCTACGACGAGACGACCGCCGCGGCGTTCGGCCTCTTCCGCGATCAGGTGACCGTGATGATCCACAGCGGATCGCGCGGTCTGGGCCACCAGGTGTGCCAGGAGCACCTGCGCGTGATGGTCGACGCGTCGCGGAAGTACGGCATCGCGCTGCCCGATCGTCAGCTCTGCTGCGCGCCGATTCGATCGGCCGAAGGGCGCGCGTATCTGGCCGCGATGTCGGCCGCGGCGAACTTCGCGTTCGCCAACCGGCAGGTGATGGGGCACTGGGTGCGCGAGAGCCTCGCCGTCGCGCTCGGCATCGCGCCGGATCGCACGGGCATCGAGGTCGTCTACGACGTCTGCCACAACATCGCGAAGTTCGAGACGTTCACCGTCGAGGGCCGGACGCGCCGGCTGTGCGTGCATCGGAAGGGCGCGACGCGCGCGTATCCGCCCGGGCATCCCGGGACGCCCGCGGC
>CAYHSN010000412.1:0-3700 GCA_964359235.1 uncultured Vicinamibacterales bacterium
GGGACGGCTTTCGAACCGGATCGCCCGGGATCACGGCACGCTGGGCTTCGTGGCCCGCGCCTCAGACATCGACGCCGACATTCGCCGCGATTGCCCGTTCGCCGCGTACGGGGATCTCAGGTTCCGCGTTCCCGTTCACGAGTCGGGTGACGTGAAGGCGCGGACGCTGGTGCGAGTGGAGGAGGTGCGCGAATCGGCCGGGCTCATTCGCCAGGCGCTGGCCGCAATGCCAGCCGGGGACCTCACGGTGGAGGTCGCAGCGATGCCTGCGTACGAGCCGGCGTTCGGCCTCGTCGAAGGCTGGCGCGGCGCCATCTTTCACTGGGTAACGATCTCTGAACCGGTTCCGCGACCGGCTGACACGACCCTCCGTCGTCGTGTCTGCGTGACCTCCCTTCGTGCCTTCGTGTCTTCGTGGCCTGCCTTCGTGCCTTCGTGTCTTCGTGGCCTGCCCTCGTGCCTTCGTGTCTTCGTGGCTACAACTCGCGCAGCGCCGTCACGACGGGCAACCGCGCGGCGCGGATGGCCGGCAGCATCCCACCGAAGAACCCCATCACGAGGGCCAAGGTCAGGCCCTGCACGAGGAGGGGCGGCGTCACCGCGAAGGCAAACGCGATCTGGGTGAAGGTCTGCCAGTTGAGCGTGGCCGTCTGGTAGCCGTTGAAGCCGGCGTACGCGAGCACGCCGCCGATGGCGCCGCCGACGAGCGCCAGGGCCATGGCCTCGGTCAGGACGGAGAACACCACGGGCCCGGCGCCGAAGCCGAGCGCGCGGAGGGTCGCGATTTCACGCGTGCGCGACGACACGGCCGTGTACATGGTGTTGATCGCCCCGAAGACCGCGCCGATCCCCATCAGGACGGCGATGAGGTACCCGAGCGTGCGAATGAGCCGGCTGAGCTGCTGCGACTGCTGGGCGTAGTACTCCGTCTCTCGCATCACCTTGATCTGCAGCCTGGGGTCGGCGGTCAGGGCGTCCTTGAAGCGCTCGAACGCCCCCGGCGACTCGAGCTTTGCGTAGACGGCCTGGAAGGAGGTGCCGCGGCGGTAGGCGGGCTGGACGACGCCCGCGTCGGCCCACAGCTCCGACTCCGCCACGCTGCCGTTCGCCTCGAAGATCCCCACAACCGTCCATGCGCTCTCGCCCCACCGGAGCGTGCGGCCGACCTCGATCCCCTCGAACTGCTGCGCGGCGGCGCGGCCCACGATGACCTCGCTCCGGCCCGACTCGAACATCCGGCCCTCGACGAGCTTCACCTCGTCGCGCACGCCGAAGGCGGCAGGCTGGACGCCTCGCATCGGCACGTTGGCCGGCGTGCCCATGCCCTTCTTGTTGAGATCGACGAGCACCAGGAGCTCGGCCGAGGCCACGGCGCCGGCCGCGTTGCGCAAGACCCCTGGCGCGTCGGCGATGATGCGGGTCTCCTCGAGCGCCAGACCGCTCGTCAGCTCGGTGTCGCTGCCGGCGCGCATCACGACGGCCGTGTCGTCGGATCCGGCCGTCACCAGGGTCTTGCGGAATCCCTCGGCGATCGAGAGCACGGCCACGAACACGATCACCACCCCCGCGATGCCCACGACGGCGACGGCCGACGAAGCCATCCGCTGGCCCAGGCTGCGCAGGTTGAGCATGGTGACCGCGACGAGCTGGTTCAGCCACGCCATGACGTCAGGTCCTCCGCAGCGCGTCCACGATCTTCAGGCGCATGGCCCGCACGCCCGGCAGCAGTCCCGAGGCGAGGCCGAGGCCGAAGACGAGCCCCGCGCCGAGCACCATGTCCTTCGGCGGGAAGAAGAAGGCGGGCAGGAGCCCGCCCGTCGGATCGCCCTGGCGGCTGATCAGCCAGGCCAGGAGCAGACCGGTGCTGCCGCCGGCGATCGAGATGACGAGCGACTCGGCCAGCACCGTCGTCAGGACCAGGCCGTTCGAGTAGCCGAGCGTCTTCAGCACCGCCAGCTCGCTCGTGCGCTCGCGGATCGACTGCGCCATCGCGTTGCCGGTCACGAGCAGGATGGTGAAGAAGACCGCGACGAGAATAGCGGTCAGGATGGCGCCGATGTCGCCAACCTGGTTGGCGAACGACTGCACGAACGCCTTCTCGGTCGAGGTCTTCGTCTCGTAGGGGGAGTTGGCGAAGAGCGCGTCGACGCGCTGGGCGATCTCGGCTGACGCCTGCGGATCGTCGACGCGAATGATGTACCAGCCGACCTCCCCGTCACCAAAGGCCGCCTTCTCCCAGAGAAATTTGTTGTGGAAGAAGAACTGGTTGGTGTCCACGCCTTCGCGATCGCCGTCGAAGATGCCGTCGATGGTGAACTCCCAGGTGCCGGCCTGGAAGATCGTGCCCTGGATCGGGATGCGGTCGCCGATCTTCCAGCCGAAGCGCTCGGCCACCGTGCGGCCGGCGATGGCGCCGACGCGGTTGGCGAACCACGCCTTCTTCTGGTCCTCGGGCAGGACGAACTCCGGGTACATCCGGAGCCATTCCTCCGGCTCGACCGCCATCTGCGAGAAGAAGTTCGACGGATCCTGGTAGATGCCGCCGAACCACGTGGCGTGCGTCACGTCGTTCACGCCCTTCACCGCCTTGATCCGGTCCTGGTAGCTGATGGGCAGGAAGTTGATGAACGACACCTTGTGGATCATGATGAGGCGGTCGGCCCCCGTCACCTCGACGCCGTAGCTGAACGCCACGCGGATCGTCGCCAGCACGCCGAAGAGCACGAACGCGATCGCCACCGACAGAACGGTGAACGTCGTCCGCGTTTTGCGGCGGAGCAGGTTGCGCCAGACGAGGTGGAGGTGTCTCATGCCGGGCTTTCCGCCAGCACGCTCTTGTCGAGGTGCAGGACGCGCCGGGCGCGCTCGGCTGCGTGCGGGTCGTGCGTCACCATGATGATGGTCTTGCCGTGCTCGCGGTTGAGTGCCTGCAGCAGGTTGAGAATCTCGTCGCCCGACTTGCGATCGAGATCGCCCGTCGGCTCGTCGCAGAGGAGCAGCGTCGGGTCGGTCACGATCGCGCGCGCGATGCCGACGCGCTGCTCCTGCCCGCCCGAGAGCTGCCGCGGGTAGTGCTTCGCGCGGTCCGAGAGCCCCACGACCGCGAGCGCCGTGGCGACGTGCTTCTTGCGCTGCGCGCGGGAGAGGCGCGTCAGCAGGAGCGGCAGCTCGACGTTGCGCTCGGCGGTCAGGACGGGCAGCAGGTTGTAGAGCTGGAAGATGAAGCCGATGTGGCGCGAGCGCCAGCGCGCGAGATCCCTCGGCTTGAGGCGACCGATGGCGTCGCCCTTCACGGTCACCTCGCCCGAGGTCGGCTGGTCGATGCCGCCGATCAGGTTGAGGAGCGTCGTCTTGCCGCTCCCCGAAGGGCCCATGAGCGCGACGAAGTCGCCCTCGGCGATCTCGAGCGACAAGCCGTCGAGGACCGGCACCTCCTGGGTGTCGCGGCGGTACACCTTGCGCACCTTCCTTACATCCACCAGCGCCATGAAACCTCCTGTCAGCTGCCGCGGACACGCACGCGCGCGCCCTCTTTCAACCCCGCCGGCGCACCGAGCAACACGCTCTCGCCGCCGTCGAGTCCTCTGCGGATCTCCACCTGGTCACCGCGCGCGGGTCCGACGTCGACCGTCCGCGCGGCGACGCGACCGTCGTCGACCACCCACACCCGCGCGCCCTCGCTCCCCTGTGAGACCGCGGC
>CAYHSN010000413.1:0-3698 GCA_964359235.1 uncultured Vicinamibacterales bacterium
GGGGGGGCTGGGGGCTGGGGGGGCGGGAAGTGCGACTAGCGATCGACCGGCGCCTGTGCGGCGCGCCAGAGTTCGCGGTACTTCTCCCCGACCGATGGATCGAGCAACTCGGCGAACGATTCCGGGAGGCGATTCGCCCGAACGAGCGCAATCACGTCGGCGAGGTCCTGCAGCCGATCCGAAGCGGAGAGCCCGGAGGCGAGCTTCAGCTCGATGAGCGTGCGGAGATCGAGAATGCGGTACGGCTCGTCGGTCTTCGGGAGCGCGGCGGGATCAGGGAAGCGAACGGGCTTCGGCCGTCCGTCGCCCGGGAACTCCCCGGCGATCAGGAAATCAATGGCGACCCCCGTCTCGGCATCTCGAACACCTTGCGACCCAGGGAACTTCTCGACGTAGCCGCGGTTGAGCCAGCGGGCCTTGAACCGGGCCAGTCCTTCGGAGGTGACGAGGAGGTCCACGTCGACGGTTGCCCGGAGGTGCCCTCTCACGCCCACGGCCAGCGCGCCGCCGAGCGCAAACTCCACGTTCAGTTCGGCGAGGCGCTGTGCAATCCGCTCGAGGGTGTGGTGAACCTTCGAAATCCCCATGATGAACTCATCCAGCTCCCGCAGAACGCCGGCCAGGCCGCCCGTCATGCGAACAGGATAGGCGTCCCGACCGGTCGCCGCAAGCAGGACGACTGATTGTTTGACAACCGGCTCTGGCCTTCGACGTGCTCAGGCCATCCCGAGCGTGTCGAGGGATGGGCTTTTGGCTCTCGGCTCTTGGCCACCTACAGCGCCACGCCCCGGATGGTGCCGCGCATCACGTTCTGCATGATGAGGCGACCGGTGCGGTCGAGGTGGCGCTCCATCACGTTGCGCGCCTTCCTGCTGTCGCGCCGCTCGATGGCGTCCACGACCGCGCCATGCTCTTCGGTCGAGCCCTCGCGGAACGGCTTGAAATCCGCGCCGAGCGACAGGACGCGGTCGAGCTGCATCAGACAGTACTGCACCATGTCGACGAGCAGGTCGTTGTGGCTGGCCGCGGCCACGGCCAGGTGGAACTCGAGGTTGCGGGCGAGCGCCGCGCGGTAGCTTTCAGGATCGCCCTCCCGGTAGTGGTACTCGGCCAGGTCCCGCATCTGCCGAATCTCGTCGGCCGTCGCCGCCTCGGCGGCCAGCGCGGCGGCGGCGCCTTCGAGCAGCCGCCGGAGCTGGAACGTGTTGCGGATCATGGTCACGGTGACGGGCGCGATGACGAAGCCGCGCCCCGGGCCCCGCTCCACATAGCCGTCCTCGGACAGACGCGACAGCGCCTCGCGAATGGGCGTGCGGCTCGCCCGGTGTACGCGCGCGAGCGTCGCCTCCGACACGTGCGCGCCCGGCCGGTACTTCCCGTACACGATCCGCCACTTAATCTCCTGGTACACACGTCCGCCCTGCGACGTGTCTGACGCCAACGCCTTTCGGTATGCCACCGGTATACGCCTTATTTCGGAAAGACGAGGTCGTTTCAGCCGCGGGCTTCGAGAATCCGGCTCAAGATACTACGAAGACGCCGAGCGATGCTCGCTGGAGGGATCCCGATGCCTGCCATGAACACGACGCCCGTGATTCTCGACGGAAAGAGCCTGACGATCGCCGATCTCGTCCGCGTCGCCCGCCGGGGCCAGCCGGTGGAGCTCGCGACGAGCGCCCGGGCGCGGATCCAACGCTGCCGCAGCTTCGTGGAGGAGCGCATTGCCGAAGGCGCCGTCATGTACGGCATCAACACGGGGATTGGCGAGCTGTCGGAAGTGGTTCTGCCACCGGACCAGCTCCGGAGCTTCCAGCGGTACATCGTGTACAGCCATGCGGCCGGATGCGGCACGCCGCTCCCGCCCGAGGTGGTCCGGGCCGCCATGTGCTCGCGCGTGAACGTGCTGGCCAACGGCCACTCGGGCGTGCGCCTCGCCATCGTCGAGACGCTCGTCCAGATGCTGAACACAGGCGTGACGCCCGTGGTGTTCGACAAGGGCTCGGTCGGCGCGTGCGGCGATTTGTCGCCGATGAGCCAGATGGCGCTGGTGCTGCTTGGCGAGGGCGAAGCGTACTACGAGGGTCGCCGGATGCCGGGCGCCGACGCGATGCGGGCTGCCGGCGTTGCGCCCGTCGAGTTCGAGGCGCGCGACGGACTGGCGGCGATCAACGGCTCGAACATGACGGCCGGGTTCGGCTCGCTCGAGCTGCACGACACGGACCGCTACTACAAGAGCGCGGAGGTCGCGGCCGCCCTCACGCTCGAAGTGCTGAACGCGAACATGGCGGCCTACGACGAGCGCATCCACAAGGTCCGCGGCTACCCCGCAGCGATCGCGTGCGCGGCGAACGTCCGGCGCCTGGTCGACGGCTCCGAGATGCTGAAGCAACCAGGCAAGAAGGTCCAGGACGCGTACAGCCTGCGGTCGACGCCTCAGGTGACGGGCGCGGCGAAGGACGCCTGGAAGTGGGCCACGCAGATGTTCGAGATCGAGTTGAACGGTGTCGGCGACAATCCAATCTTCTTCCCGGAGGAGAAGACCTACTTGACCGGGGCCAACTTCCAGGGCACGCCGCTGGGGATCGCTCTGGACATGGTCGGCTCGTGCGTCACGATGATCGCGGTGCTCAGCGAGCGCCGCACGAACCGCCTGCTGAACCGCAATCTGTCGGCCGGGCTCCCGGCGTTCCTGACGAAGGGCGCGGGCATGTTCTCGGGCCTGATGCTGACTCAGTACACGCAGGGCATGCTCATCTGCGAGGACCGCATCCTGTCGGCGCCCGCGTCGGTCGGATCGATTCCCGCGGCGGCCGACCAGGAGGACTTCGTGTCGATGTCGTTCACGGCCGCGCTCAAGACCCGCCAGATTCTCGACAACGCCTGGTACGTCGTCGCCATCGAGATGATGGCCGGCGCGCAGGCCGTCGAGTTCCGAAAGCCGCTCACCCTGGGAAAAGGCACCGCGGCGGCGTACCGGGTCATCCGCCAGCACGTGGCGCCGCTCGTGGAGGACCGCCCGCTGCAGGACGACATCAACACGCTGACGGACGTCGTCCGATCGGGTGAGCTCCTCGAGGCGGTCGAAGCGGCGGTGGGGCCGCTGGAGTCGTAGGGGCCGAGCTTGCCTGCCCTGAGCGGCGTCGAAGGGCCCGCCCTGAGCGGCGCCGAAGGGCTCGGCCCGTGTCCGCCGGCGTGCCTCGCGGACGACTTCCTTTCCGCTTTGTTCTTCATGTCGGATAGCGTCGCAGATCCTGGCGAAGCGCCGCGTCGGTCTGGAACCGCACCCCATGCACCACGTCGGCTATGAAACACGAGGCCGGCGGTCGGCGGGCGCTGGTGCACGGCGTGCGCCAGCGCCGCGTGTGTCAGCCGGACATCGCGATGGCGGCCCACGCTCCAGCCCAGCAGCCGGCGTGAGCACCGATCCAGCACGACCGCCAGATAGCGCCACCGCCCCGCCACCAAGTCATCGTCGCCGACTTCTCGAACGTCGCTGGGCCGAAGAGTGACGAGCGCCTGAGTTCGGCCGGACGCCGTCACGAATTCGACCTCGACGGCGTCGGGCGAATACACGTCAACGACGGCGCCCACATCGCCGCGCCTGAGACCATGCACGGGAAGATCGGTGTTGAGACGACATCCAGCGGGTGAAGAGTCACGATGCGTCTCCCGGATAGGCCGCTCGGTTCGCTTCCTCG
>CAYHSN010000414.1:0-3692 GCA_964359235.1 uncultured Vicinamibacterales bacterium
CCGATGGCCGAGTGGAACAGGACGCTGCGAGGACGCCGCCCCGCGGCCGCGCGCTCCACTTGCACGAGCGGCCGCGCGGCCGCACGGACCGCGACGGCGCGCCGGGTCGCAGCCACAATGGTCGCAAGCAGATCGGATGTGACGATCTGGCTCATGCCGTGTCCCGCTCGTTCGACAGTCGCACCAGCGCGTCGAGCGTCCGCGCCGCGCGCGCGCTGTCGATCGCCTCGGCCGCCCGCGTCAGGCCCTCCGCCACACTCGCCGCCCTGCCCTCCACGAACAGCGCCGCCGCCGCGTTGAGCAGGACGATATCGCGGGCCGGCCCTTGGGCGCCTGCGAGCACGTCACGCGCGATCGTCGCGTTCGTGGCCGCATCGCCGCCGGCGAGCGCCGAGACGCTCACTTTGGCCAGGCCGAAATCGGCCGGGTGCACGTAGAACGTGTTCACCGCTTTGCCGCGGCACTCCGACACCTTCGTGTAGCCCGTCGTCGAGATCTCGTCGAGGCCATCGGCGCCATGCACCACCCAGGCGCGCTCGGAACCGAGCATCGAGAGCGCGCGGGCGACGAGTTCCGTCAGCTCGGGCCGGGGCACGCCGACGAGCTGCCTCGTGGCGCCCGCCGGGTTCGTGAGCGGCCCCAGGAGATTGAAGGCCGTGCGAATGCCCAGCTCCCGCCGCGTCGCGGCGGCGTGACGCATCGAAGGGTGAAACGTCGGCGCAAAGAAGAACGCGAGACCACACTCGGCGAGACAGCGTTCGACCACCAGCGGTGGCGCGCTCACCGCGACGCCGAGCGCTTCGAGCACGTCGGCGCTGCCGCACCGGCTCGACACCGAGCGGTTCCCGTGCTTGGCCACGCGGACGCCGCAAGCGGCCAGCACGACCGCGCTCACGGTCGACACGTTGAACGAATGCGATCCGTCCCCGCCGGTGCCGCAGGTGTCGAAGACCGGAGTCACGTCGCGCGACGGGCGGACGGCTCGCTCGCGCATGGCCCGCGCCAGCCCGACGATCTCGGCCGGACGCTCGCCCTTCATGCGCAGGCCGACGAGCAGGCCCGCGATCTGGGACGGCTGTGCCCGCCCCTCCATGATCTCCCCCATCGCCGCCGCGGCTTCGTCCGCGGTCAGGTCCTGGTGACGCTGCAGCTTCTCCAGCAAAGGCGCGAACATTCACAGCTCCAGAAACGATCGCAGAATGTGCCGGCCTTCGCCGGTGAGCACCGACTCGGGGTGGAACTGCACGCCATGCACCGGCAGTCGCTTGTGCCGAATCGCCATGATCGTGCCCTCGTCCGGCACGCGCGCAGCGACCTCCAGCTCCTCCGGCAGCCCTTCGTTCGACACCACCAGCGAGTGATAGCGCCCGACCTCGAACGGCCCACGGATGCCGCGGAAGACTCCCTTGCCGTCGTGCTCGATCATCGACGTCTTCCCGTGCATGAGCACCGGCGCCCGCACCACCTGGCCGCCGAACGCAGCGCCAATCGCCTGGTGACCGAGGCAGACGCCCAGCACGGGCGTGCGCTCGCCGAACCGGCGGATGACCTCGATCGAGACGCCGGCGTCCTCCGGACGGCCGGGTCCGGGAGAAATGACGATGCGCTCTGGCGACAGGCGCGCGATCTCATCCAGACCGATCTGGTCGTTCCGGCGAACCAGCAGGCTCGCCCCCAGCTCGCCCAGGTACTGCGCGAGGTTGTAGGTGAACGAATCGTAGTTGTCGATGAGCAGCAGCATTCGTCTCCGGTCAGGGGCCGAGTCCGTCGGCGGACCTAAAGATCCGCCTCTACCGGCCTCGTTACTCGTTCCTCGTTCCTCGTTCCTTCGTCCCCGTCACATCTCTGTCTGCGCCATCGTGATCGCCTGGAGGAGCGCCCGCGCCTTGTCGCGCGTCTCCTCGAATTCCGCCGCGGGGTTCGAGTCGGCAACGATGCCGGCGCCCGCCTGCACGAAGGCGCGCCCCGCATGCATGGTGATCGTGCGGATCGCGATGCAGAAGTCCAGGTTGCCGGCGAAGTCCAGGTAGCCGATGGCGCCCGCGTAGATGCCGCGCCGCGTCGGCTCCAGGCCCGCCAGGATCTCCATCGCGCGGATCTTGGGCGCGCCCGACACGGTTCCGGCCGGGAAGCACGAGACGAGCGCGTCCACACGATCGCGATCCTCGGCGAGCCGCCCCTCCACCGTCGAGACCAGGTGCATGACGTGGGAGTAGCGCTCGAGCGCCATGAACTGCGGTACGCGGACGCTGCCGTACTCGCAGACGCGGCCGACGTCGTTTCTTCCCAGGTCCACCAGCATGACGTGCTCCGCGCGCTCCTTCTCGTCGCGCTTGAGCTCCTCGCCCAGGCGAAGATCCTCGTCGTCGTTGCGCCCGCGCGGCCGCGTGCCCGCAATGGGGTGCGTCTCGACGCGGCGTCCCTCGACCCGCACCAGCATCTCCGGGGACGAGCCGACGATCGACAGCGCGCCCATGCGGATGAAGTACATGTAGGGCGAGGGATTCACGTGCCGGAGCGCGCGGTAGACCGTGAAGGGATCGACATCGACGTTGGTCTCGAACCGCTGCGAGAGCACCGCCTGATAGATGTCGCCGGCGCCGATGTGCGCCTTGATCGTGCGGACGCCCTGTTCGAACGCCTCGCGTGTCACGTTCGACCGCACCTCGGGCGCGGCCCCTCGCGCGGGCTCGGGATTCGACAGGCTCCGCTCGAGCTCGCGCTCGACGAACTGGATCTTGGCGCACGCGAACTGGTACAGCGACTCGAGGTCCTCGTCAGCCGTGATGCGCGCGTTCGCGATGATCAGGATGCGATGCTTGACGTGGTCGAAGGCCAGCACCGTGTCGAACAGCATGAACCTCGCCGTGTCCTCTCCACCGGCCGCGTCGCCCGGCGCCTTCGGCCACACCGACTGCAGCGAGGGCTCGAACCACGGCGTCGCGTCGTAACCCAGATAGCCCACGGCGCCGCCCGTGAAGCGCGGCAGGTCGGGCACGAACGGCGATCGGAAATCCGCCATCAGGTCGCGGAGCATCGTCATGAAGGGCTCGTTCGTCTGGGTCGTGACCCCCGAGCGGTCGATGATGGTGCGGCCGCCGGACGCCCGCAGCACCAGGAAGGGGTCTTTGCCCAGAAACGAATAGCGGGCGACGCGCTCGCCGCCCTCCACGCTCTCGAGCAGAAAGGCGTAGTCGGAGTGTTCCGCGATCTTCAGAAACGCCGACACCGGGGTGAGCAGGTCGGCGATGATCTCCTTGCACACCGGCACGAACGTGCCGCGCCCCGCCAACTCGACGAATTCCTCGAAGGTTGTCTGTCTCATCTCGCCGTCTCCGGAACCGCGACCGCGTTCATCTCGGCGAGTCGTGCCAGGGCCGCCGCCTCGAACACGTCTCGCTCCGGGCGCACGCCCGTCCACCACTCGAACTGCAGCCGCGCCTGCTCGACGAGCATCGGCAGCCCCCCCAGCGTCTCGCACCCCGCCGCGTGGGCATCGGCGAGCAGGCGCGTGTCGGGCGGGTTGTAGACCAGGTCGTACACGAAGCGACCGTTCAGAGGCTCGCCGCTCATCGGGCTGTCGGCGATCCGCGGGAACGTGCCGGCCGGCGTCGCATTGACCAGCAGGTCCCACGATGCTCGCGCCGGCGGCCATGGCGCCGCGGACGCGTTCGTCAGGCGCGCGGCCTCGC
>CAYHSN010000415.1:0-3664 GCA_964359235.1 uncultured Vicinamibacterales bacterium
TCGTAACTCCTTCTCAGAGCGGAGCTTAACTTTCGGCACTGTAGAAGATGAGTCAGGGCAGGCAAGCTCGGCCCCTGCGCGGGTCGCCCTCCCCGTTACTCGGTACTGGTGACTCGAGTCTGGTCCACTTTTGGCGAGCACAAGTGGGTCATTCTTGGCGAGCGCTGAGGGTCTTGGCGCGGCCGCAGGGCCGACCAGCGCTGCGCTTCCAGCGCCAAGGGGTCGATCTTCTCCGTGCGGTCCAGGTCGCAACCTGACCGGTGAGTTGAATCCCGGTCGCGTTCTCCTTCAGTGCCGTCTTCGTTTCCAGCGCTGGTACAGCGTCGAGGATGCGGTACCCAACACGCGGCTGCACCAGACGGCCGCTGCGACAAAGTGAGCGGCCGCGGGTGAGCCGCAGGCGACGGACATGAGCGGCTTCAGTTTCAGCCTCTACACAGATTGATCGGCTTTGCATCCGACGGCCCTGGCACGCTTTTGGAAGGAGGATCCCTGTCGCATGGTCCTCAATCGGGACGCGCTGGGTGTCCGCAGCCCGGTCGATCGGCTGTGAGGGAGGTCGGTGTCGTGGTTACCTGCGCGGCTCGCGCGTAACCACACCGCGCGCCCAGGGCCGTTTTTCGGCAGCAACACCACCACCATCAACTGTTTACGTGTGCCGCGAACCCTGACCTCCGTCCGGTGCATACCAGCGAGGCCGGCGCGTATCGTTTTTCTCGCAGGTAACCACGGCGACGATGCGGGCGCTTGGGCCGTGCTCATCCTGCGTTGGTTGCACATGGCGGTGATCGGAGCGGTGAGCGCTTGGGCGTGGTTCGCTGCAAGCGATCCGTTTCGGTCTACTCCATAACCTGTTCGGCGGACACGGAGGTCTTCGGCGAGCCGCGGGAAGCGCGGAGAGCGCTTCTTGTTGCTGATTGCTTGCCTGCCGTGGGACAATCCGACGCTTGGTCGGGCCCCGACACTCGGGCGACTCCCCCAGGTGGCATGAGGAGGTAGATATGCGGCGAGTCTTGTTTGTGGCGGCTGTGTTGGTGTTGGTTGTGTCCGTGGTGCCAGCAAGGGCGCAGGACCCTGTGAAGGTCGACTCCAAGCACTACAAGGTGGAGTTCGAGAATGACCAGGTCCGGGTACTTCGCATCACCTACGGCCCTCACGAGAAGTCAGTGATGCACGAGCACCCAGCGAACGTGGCCGTCTTCCTAACCGACGGGCAGGGGAGGTTCACGCTGCCCGACGGAAAGACCCAGGACGCTCCCATTAAGGCCGGCACGGCTCAATGGGACGGCGGTGGCAAGCACCTGCCTGAGAATATCGGCGATAAGCCTTTTGAGTTGGTATTGGTGGAGCTGAAGACCAAGCCCGCGACTGCGAAGTAAGCCAGATCAACCAACCCTCGACCTGAGACGGTTCACGGCTAAACGAGCCGCCGAACAAGTGGATGCAGCTGACGAGCGGCCCGACAAAGGCTGGCGCCGCTCGCAGCTGATCCATGCGTTAGCCGGACACGATCAGCCGGTCGTTGAACGCCGAACTCAGTAGTCGTACAATTGTACAGAGATGCAAGGTCGGCCCGCCATCATCGCGATCGATACGTCCGCCATTCTCGCGGTGTTGCTCAACGAGCCCTCGCGATCGGCGCTCATTGCGGCGACGGAAGGCTGCTCCCTCATCGCGGCGCCATCGCTGCCCTGGGAGGTCGGGAACGCGCTGATCGCGGGTGTCCGTCGGCACAGGCTCACGGGCGCCGTCGTCCTGGAGGCGTGGGCAAGCTACCGCCGGGTTGCCGTGCGCCTGGCGGAGCTCGACGTAGCGAAAGCGTTGGAGTTGGCGGTTGCGCTTGGCGTGTACGCCTACGACGCCTACGTCATGGAAGCGGCGCGTAGTACCCGGGCGCCTTTGCTCACCTTGGACGCAGCGCTGGCGCGGGCCGCCCGGTCGATCGGCGTAGAAGTCATGGAGTTGCCGAGATGAAGGTGTACAGCTACTCGGAAGCGCGCCAGCGGTTCGCGGATGTCTTACGCCAAGCGAAGCGCGAAGGGCAGGCGCAGATTCGGCGTCGCGACGGAGAACTGTTCGTCGTGCAGCCGGCTGACCGCGGTGGGTCGCCGCTCGACGTACCGGGCGTTGAGTCCGGTCTCACAGCCCTGCAAGTCGTCGACCTGGTTAGGGCGAGCCGACGGTCGACGGAGCGCCTCCTGGGGCGCAGGCCGGCTAACAAGCGCTTGCAGCCGACGAGGCCGCGCACGAAGTCCAAGTCGCGGCCTCGCGGCTGAAGCGCAGGGCGTTATACGGACAAGGAAACCAAGACTCGACTCACTGGTTACCGGTTACCGGTGACTGGTTGCTCGTGACTTCGCCGGCCTGTCCAGGTACGCCTTGCTGGCAATCGCCTGGACCTCCTTCACCGGCAAGCCGCGCTCGGCGGCCAGCTTCACGCAGTCGTCGAACTCGGGCGACGCGTTGAGCACGCGTCCCTCACGGCGCGCGATCTTGAACCGCACGCGGCCGACGGGCGTCTCGACCTCGACCACCTCGCGCGCGAGGCACTCCCGCTGCACGTCCTGATAGCGCAGCCCGATTGTCGTCGTCTCGCGGAACACGAGGCCGCTGAGCTCGTCGCGCCGCGCCGGCGGCGCCACCACCGTCACGAGCGTGCCCGGGCGGTTCTTCTTCATCTGCACCGCCGCATAGAACACCTCGAGCGCGCCCGCGGCGTAGAGGCGGTCCATCAGCGGGCCGAAGAGCTGCGGGTTCATGTCGTCGACCTCGAACTCGAGGACGACCACCCGGTCGCCCGCGCGATCGCCGGACCGCTCGCCGACGAGCACGCGCAAGACGTTGGGCATCTCCTTGAAGTCGCGATCGCCCGCGCCGTACCCGATCCGATCGATCCGCATCGGCGGCAGCGAGCCGAACGAGGCGGCGTACCCGGTGACGAGCAGCGCCCCGGTCGGCGTCACGAGCTCGGCGGCCAGGCCGCTCGAATACACCGGCACACCCGTCACGAGGCGCGCGGTCGCCGGCGCCGGCACGGGGAACGTGCCGTGTTCGCACTGCACCGTGCCGCTCCCCAGGTTCAGCGGTGAGGACATCACCTCGTCCGCGCCGAACCACTCGAAGGCGAACACGGCGCCGACGATATCGACGATGGAGTCGAGGGCGCCGACCTCGTGCAGGTGCACCCGGTCGACCGGTATCTGATGAATGTCGGCCTCAACCTCGCCGAGCCGCCGGAACAGGGCCTTCGCCTTGTCCTTCCCCGCGGCCGACAGCGCCGACCGGTCGATGAGGGCGGCGATCTCGGCCAGGCTGTGGTGATGGTGGTGGTGATGATGATGGTGATCGTGCTGATCCGTGTTGCGACCCGGGGCTGGGGGCCGGGGGCTGGGGGCTGGTTCCTCGATGACACCGAACTTGGTGGCCGCGACACCAGCGCGCGACACGCGCTCAGCGGCGAGCGAGAACGTCCCCGCCCCCAGGCTGCCGAGCGCGCGGCGCAACTCGTCGAGCGGGAGGCCGGCATCGAGCAGGGCGCCGAGAATCATGTCGCCGGACGCGCCGGCGAAACAGTCGAAATACAGGACTCTGGACATGGGCGCCTTTCATTGTAACGAAGCTTCGCCTCAAACCGACAAGTGGCTGGGGACGAAGCTTCGTTACT